>JBPOHP010000117.1:0-3898 GCA_052035445.1 Candidatus Magasanikiibacteriota bacterium | reverse complement strand
CTTCCCTCCCAACATCTAACGCAACACTTGGGGTAGAATAGCCGCCAGGCTATTCAACAACAAGTAATCACGTTAGATGTATGGCGAGTAACTACCAACGACTGTCTTTAAGCGAGCGAGAGGAAATTAGTCGAATGCTGGCTCTAGGACATTCTCTGCGGTTTATCTCCAGAAAGTTGAGCAGACAGCCAAGCACCATTAGTCGTGAAGTGCGTTTGGGTAATTGCACGAGGAATACCTACCGTGCGGTGACTGCTGAACGTCGTAGTCGCCGTAAAGCGGCTAAACGTAAACGGGGTAAAAGAAAACTTCTCGTATTTGGTCGACTACGTCACTATGTCCTCAGAAAGATCAGGCTCAACTGGTCACCTGATCAGATTGCCGAGGCTCTGAAAAGAGATTATCCTGATGACATACTTATGCGTATTTCATCAGAATCAATCTATACCTACATCTACGTTCTCCCGAGAGGTTCTCTTAAGCAAGAGCTTTTGGCTTGTTTACGGCATCCCCGCAAACATCGACATCATCGTCGTAGTCTCGGTAAACCTCCGATTGAGCGTAAATTAGAGGATATGCTCAGTATTGAAGAACGGCCTAAGGAGGTTGAAAACCGGACCGTTCCTGGTCATTGGGAAGGTGACCTCATTATTGGTCGGAACCGACAATCAGCTCTCGGTACGTTAGTCGAGAGAACCACCCGGACGACTATCCTAGTTCCACTTAAAACCAGACAGGCCTTTGAAGTAGCTCACGCGTTTGCCAAGGCAGTCAAAAGACTGCCGAAAGAAATGAAGCTATCGCTTACCTACGACCAAGGTAGAGAAATGGCGGCTCACAAATTGTTTACCAAATTGTCAGGGATCAAAGTCTATTTTGCCCATCCGAGAAGTCCGTGGGAGCGAGGAACGAACGAGAATACCAATGGCCTTATCCGGCAATATTTTCCGAAAGGTACTGACTTTACCAAGATATCAAGAAAAGAAGTGAAGCGAGCGCAAGACCGGCTGAATGGTCGTCCGAGGAAAGCACTTGGTTTCATGACACCGTACGAAATGTTTAAAGAATTGATGAATCGAAATTAATTATCTATTTGTTGCGTTAGATTGTTGGATTCAAGTTATTTAAAGGCAAACCGTTTCGAGAATACGGGCGGTTACCAGATACGGATCCATGTTGGCGGCTGGGCGGCGGTCTTCGAGATAGCCTTTTTTCTGGTGAGCGGTAAATAACGGAATACGGATCGAAGCGCCACGATCGCTCACCCCAAAACGGAAATCTTTGATACTACACGTTTCATGTTTGCCGGTCAGTCGCTCTTCATTGTGAGCGCCATAGAGTGCAATATGTTCTTCGCGTTTGAGACCGAGTTTGTAACACGCGTCTTCAATTGCCCGCAGCCCGCCTTCGGCACGCATGGTGGCAGTGCTGAAATTTGTGTGAGCACCTGCTCCATTCCAGTCGCCAGTAACGGGTTTTGGTGTGAATGAAATACTGATACCAAAATCTTCACCGAGACGCAGGAGGAGCCAGCGAGCGAGTGTGAGTTCGTCGGCTACGGCGAGGGCGCCAAGCGGGCCGACCTGAAATTCCCATTGCCCGGGCATCACTTCGGCGTTGATACCGGCAATCGTGAGCCCGGCTTTGAGACAGGCGTCTAAGTGGGCTTCGATAAGCGGCCGACCGAAAATATTTTCCGCACCAACCGCACAATAATACGGCCCTTGTGGTAAAGGAAAACCGTGTTCAGGAAATCCCAGCGGTCGGCCATTTTTGAAAAGCGTATATTCTTGCTCAATGCCAAACCACGGATCTTGATCACTAGTTTGTCCAGCGATGTGCCGCGCGTGGGCGCGCGTATTACTGATATGAACCGTTCCGTCAGCATTCATAACTTCGCAGAGTACCAAAACATGACCTTCGCCGCGTAACGGATCGTTCACGTATTTGACTGGCACCAACTGACAATCACTTTTTGAGCCCTCGGCTTGATGCGTACTTGAGCCATCAAAATTCCAGGTGGGGATATCAGACAGGAGCCGTGGAGTTTCTGGTAAAATTTTTGTTTTAGAGCGCAGGCTGGCTGTTGGTTTGGTACCATCGAGCCAGATATATTCGGCTTTTATGGGCATAGATGTAAGGTAAGAATACTAGTTTCACCGTAACACGGCGATGAAAGGTTGTGCAATATGTCTGTTTAAAAAAGACCATCTCAGAGGAGATGATCACAGATGATTAGTGCCGCAGATGCTGCTGTGCGAAATCAGTCAGCACGTTGGCCAGGCAGGCGGTGAGGCGTTTTACTGCCGGCAAATGCAGAAATTCATTCGGGCCATGAGCGTTTGACTCGGGGCCAAGCACGCCGGTGACGAGAAACTGCGCCTCAGGAAATTCATCAGCCAAGAGTCCGGCAAACGGGATGGTGGCGCCCTCACCGAGCTGCATCATGGTGCGTCCAAAAAAAGCGAGTGATGCTTCATTCAGACTATTGGCAAGCCACGGCGCGAGCAGTGGCGCGTGCCAGCCGGTGGCTACTTTTTCGACCGTGAACGAGGTGCGCGAACCCCAGGGTGGCCGTTCTTCCAGGCGCTGTTTGAGTGCCTGTGCCGCAGCTGATGCCTTGACCGTCGGCGGTATGCGCAGCGATAATTTTTCGGCGGTGTATGGTCGGAGCACGTTGCCCGCAGAAGCAAGCGGCGGTAGTCCTTCGCCACCAATCGTACAGAGCGTTGGTCGCCAGGTGCGGTTGAGGATAAGTTCAGGCAGATCCAGGATACGATCATCCTGCGGGTTGATGAACGGGAAGCGGGTGTAGAGCTTCTCACCGAGAACGGTGGCCACGAGTTCGGCCTGACGCCGTCGCTCAGGAGGAATGTTTGTGTAGAGCTCTTTCAGGGTGATCGCACCGCTCACCGGATCTTCAACGCGCGACATGAGGTGTCGCAGGATGCCACTGCTCGAAGGAACGATGCCACTACTGTCTCCCGAGTGCACGCCTTCGGTCAGCACATCAGCCCGGAGCGTGCCGGTGATAAGGCCGCGCAGAGAAGTGGTGAGCCACAATCGGTCGTAAGTGGCGCAACCAGAATCCAAGCACACGATTAGCCCGGGTTTGCCAATCTTGGACGCGAGACGCTCCAGGTAGAATGGTAGATCTGGGCTACCGGATTCTTCCCCGGCCTCGATAAGAATGGTGCAGCGCGGCTGCGGTTGATTCTGTTCGGCGAGTAATTTGAGTGCGCCGATCGCCGCGAACAGCGCATAGCCATCATCAGCGGCACCACGACCGTACAGTCGGTCGCCTTCACGAGTTGGCTGCCAAGGATCAAGGCCTTCGCGCCAACCGGTGAACGGCGGCTGTTTATCAAGATGGCCGTAGATCAAAACATTGCCACCGGTTGTTCCTGGAATCTCGACGAGCAAGAGCGGGGTTCGTCCCGGATGTTGAATGATTTCCGAGAGGAGGTAGGGTGAAGTCCGATTCGACTCGAGCCAGTTTTGAAACAACATGGCGGCTCTGTGCATGGCGCCGGTCGCCTGCCACTGTGGGTCAAAAATCTGCGACAGGTTGGGAATACGTAGATACTCCGAGAGCGTCGGAAGAGCCTGTGTCTCCCAAAATCGTTCGCTCGCCAGCAGAGTACGGTCGATATCTAACATGGTGTGCTCCTTGGTTTGTGGACAGCTGCTAGTCTATCACGCTCGATTATGGTGTGGGAAGAAAGAAATGTTATAGTATACAAAATATTTAAATTCATTAGTTCTATGCATCCTATTTGGAGCGGCTCACTTTCGTTTGGGCTCATCAATATCCCTGTGCATCTCTACAGCGCGTCCAAAGAACGGGCGCTAAAATTTAAACTGCTTGACCGCCACGGCCTGTGCCCGATTTCGTATG
>JBPOHP010000090.1:0-3929 GCA_052035445.1 Candidatus Magasanikiibacteriota bacterium | reverse complement strand
CTTATCTTGTGAAATCAAATTTTGATGGTATGAGAGAAATTGTACAAGATCTGCAAAAAGGTCTCCAAGAAATCGTGAGTACATTTAAAATAATTCAATAATATGTGTTTCTCTGCTACTGCTAGTTTTACCGCGAGTGCTCTTTTATGTGCTGGCAGTGTAGTCGCCATATCTCGCACGACAAATTTTCGCGCACTTGCGCTCGCGAGCATTCCACTCATTTTTGGCATTCAACAAAGTCTTGAAGGGCTGGTCTGGATCAGCCAGCCAATGAGCCTTACGTACTATTTGGGCATGTATGGTTTTTTGTTTTGTGCTTATACAGTCTGGCCAATACTTGTTCCGACAGCGACCCTTATCTACGAAGGAAAGGAACACGAAAATCCGGTTCAATTAGGGACAGCGGTTGTTGACGCGGTAGTTGGTATCTATTTTTTTCAGAACTTCTACGTGGCGGCATAACGGTTTTTCTAATAGGCCACAGCTTATGTTATACATTCGAACCGTCGCTATGGTACAGCGTTGGTCTTTTCTATATTTTTGTCGTAGTCTTTTCCGGTCTCGTCGCCAAAGAACGTTGTATGCAAATTTTTGGCATTGGGTTAGCGCTTAGTTTTTTACTGTCTCGTTATATAGCGCACAACACCTATGTATCAGTTTGGTGTTTCTTTGGGGCACTGCATATCAGTGTTATAATCGGTCATTTTCTTTATAACCAAAAACCCAAAACTTTGTGATCAAAAAATCCCCTCTTTCGGGGATTTTTTGTAACGTCGTTATTTTTTCTTTTTGGCAGCAACTTTTTTAGCCGGGGCGGTTGGTTTTGCTTTAGCAGCTTTTTTAGCAAGTGCTTTTACTGGTTTCTCTTCTTTTTCTTCAGTCATGGCAATACGTGGAGTTGTTTTGGTACCGCCTATAGCGTCTTCAGCGCTTCGAGCCAAGCGTTCTACGGTATTTACCAAGCGATCAATTTTGTTAGTAAGTTCGGTAATCTGTTTACTGAGTCCATCATGCTGCGGAGCATGGGCATGATCACGGGATTTGAACGAAGGACGGTCATGGAACTCGCGTTTTGGTGGTAGATCGCCATCAGCACGTTTTTTGGCAAAACAATCCGAGCAGAAAATGGGGCGATCCCCGGTTGGGCGAAACGGCACTTCACATTCTTTACCACACTCGCTACAGGTTGCTTTGTGGAGCGTAGCTGGACCACGGCGTTCGCTGTCCCAGCGTTTTTTAAATCCTCCACCGCTACCACCTCGAAATCCTCCACCACGACGTTCACCACCAGGGAAATTTCCCATAGAAAATGTTGTTTGATACCCGCTTAAAAATGCGAGCTTTAGTAAGCATGTGAGTGATTTTACGCTACAATTCAATAAAATACAAGTGTGATGCATTGCCCACGTGATTGATTTCAAACCTTGGAATCGGGTTTAGTGACCGACAAAGCCATTTCAACCCCCATCCCTCCGGCCATTGAACCGGCAGGCACCTTAACGGTTTCCAAACCTTCAGCTGTCAGTACGTTTATAAAATAGTTGTAAAATTCAGCTCCAGATTCTGAAATATCAGAACTCCCAAAAGAAAAATTACCACAATTTTGAAATCGAATTTCCCCGCCATCCGCCAACACCCTTTTTAGTTCTCGCACGGTATCTATCAATTCTTTGCGACTCTTGCACCAGAGAGGAAACGCATAATGAGAAACAATTTTTTTAAAACTTTTATCGGCAAATGGTAGTTGATCCCAACGAGCGGCAACACTCGTAGGTTTAAAATCATCTGCGGTATGGTTTTGTTGCAGTATTTTTTTATACTTATGTCGAAACTCAGGATCAGCCAAACTTATATTTAGCCCGATTATCTTAGTATCTGAAGATATGTGTCCTCGTTTTTTTTCTAACTCTACATCCTGCGCAAGCTTATCATATCCACTTCCCAGGTCTAACACCATAGTTCCATCAATCCATGTTAAAAAATCTTTTTTATTCTTAAAACCTAGGGCTTTAGGATACAGATCTGACGACTCGGTTTTTTTTCCATTTTCTAGGGTCCACAAACCACGATCCGTATTAATGTAATTTTTTGCATCAATTGACATAGTTAAGTGTAGTACATGTAGAAAATAAAGTATTACCGCATTGATGTGTTGTGCGCTCCAACCGCCAGGGTAAACGAAATCATTTCCCCCGCCTCAATCCCCTCTTTTTTGCGGATGTTTGCCTTGAGTGGGAGAAGATAGCCGCCGGATTTTTTATCGGGAAAGATTGAGGTTTTCCAAACTGTCTTACCAAGCGTGACGGTCACGGGAACAGAACCCCAACCCACACGCTGTTTGCCGAAGCGGGCTTTGATCTCGGCAGAGACTTTGGGTGGGATGGTGACGAAGTGCCAACCCGCCGTACCGGGGTAGAGCCAGACTTCGGCAGTGATTTTATTTGTCATACGAGCAGGCCTGTTTAAAAACTGAAAACTAACGAACAACTTCTCGATTTTTTACCACCTGTTTTGAATACCAACTTTTTTGAGCGGTAGGTCTTAGAAGAAGCAGGCGTTATCACCGCTCATTATTCTTGTTTATAGGTGGCTGCAATTTTCCAGACACCTTTTTCGAGAAACGCCTCGATGGTCTGACGATTGGCTTTGTTGAGTAAATTTGAATGTGATAATTTATTTATTTTGGCATAGTCGGTGAGCGTAATAATTTCTGCACCTTCAAGGTAGGCAAGGCGCTTGTGATAACTATTCGTAAGCGCTTTACCAACGATTTCTTCCATAATAGCGGTGGCGCCACGCTCATCAAACTCTCTAAAGGCGTCGTAATAGCTGCCGCGATCGATAAACTTAATGTTGATTGGTACAAATCCTTCGCGGATGAGTAAATAGTTGTTGATCACCCGACCGATACGGCCGTTGCCATCAACAAATGGATGAATGTATTCAAAATTCAGATGCAAGCGCGCGAGGCGTTTGATAATTGATTCGTGAGGGGCGGACTGATACTCGGCGAGCATTTTTTCGAGCCGCGCCACCACTTCACCGGGCGCAGGTGCAATATGGCTGCCCACCCGGACGTATTCGTCAGCCGCGCGGAAACGCCCCGCAATATCATCGCGGATATTGGAAATGAGCATCTTGTGGAGCGACAGGATAAGCGGCAAGGTTAATTCTTGTTCTTTGGCTTTCTCTCCAATGTATGATACGACGCGGGCTAAATTTTTAGCTTCAAAAATCTCGCGTTCGGTGATAAAACGGTCGAGATCGATCTGTAAAAGAATTTTTTCGGTTTCTTCGAGGGTTAAGGTGCTATTTTCAATAGCGTTCGAGTTATAAACTTGCTCGGCAACTTCGGCTTCGGTAACAAGCTTAAGCAGGGCGTCTTTGCGGGTAGACACGCGGTAGTATCGCTCTCGAAGGGAATTGATTTTGTTGAAGACGTTGAGGGTATTGGCCATATGCCCGTAGAATGCACTTTATTCACGTTTTTGTCAATATAAACGTGAATAGATGGTCTAAAATACGGTTTATTCACGTTTTTGGCTCAATTTTTTAAATATTCCTGGTCTACCCACGGACTCTTTTTTGAGGGATGGTTACAGAATACTAGTCAGTTTTGGCGGGGTAGAGCCAGATGGGGGTGGGGAGGTGAAAAGCAGCAGTAAAATGTTAAAATTTCAATTCTTCAATTTTAATTTTGATCTTTTCCATATCAAAGCCAAACAAACTACTAACCTTATCATCTAAGATAAGTACAAAATTATTGTGGCATATTATAGTCCCAGCACCGCTGAAAATTATCAGAAATTCTAGGATATTTTTTTAAAATTCTTGGAATATTTCGCGGCTTATAGTTTGGGTAAATACCAATAATTTTAGAATCTTTGTCCGCTATCAGAATCATAGATGATTTACCTGAAATCACCTCT
>JBPOHP010000095.1:0-5002 GCA_052035445.1 Candidatus Magasanikiibacteriota bacterium | reverse complement strand
GCATATTCCCCATTTTTCTCAAACTGCGCCCACAAACATGAGGAACGTGAGCAGAACTAGATAAGGGATTTTCATAAATCGCATCAAAACATCAATAAAGACTACTTCTAACTACTACCTTAGCATTCTTGTGAAAAAGACTCAATAAAACCAAATCACCAAAAGATTGACAATCATAATGGTTCTTACCCGGTAAAAGGGGTACACTACAGCTAGCCACTAGTAACTTACTAACTAATTTATATGGATATGACAAATCTTTCCAACCTCCTCAACCTAAAAAGCAAAACCGCCATCGTCACGGGCGGTGCCATGGGTATCGGCTTTGGCATTGCCTATCGCTTGGCCGAAGCTGGTGCGAACGTCGTGATCGCCGATATGAACGAAGAACATGGTCAGGCAGCAGCCAAAAAATTAACTGATCAGGGCTTTATCTCAACGTTTGTAACTACGAACGTAGCCCACGAAGCTGACGTACAAAAAGCCTGTGAAACAGCGGTAGCAACGTACGGCAGCCTCGACATTCTCGTTAATAATGCTGGTATTTACCCTATCGCTCCCGCACTTCAAATGCCTCTTGCTGATTTTGAAAAAATACTCGCGGTGAACCTCAAAAGTGTTTTTCTCTTCACGCAGATCGGTGCCAAGATCATGATCAGTCAAGGACGCGGCGGCAAAATCATTAACATCACCTCGATCGACGCGGTTCATCCTTCGTCGGTTGGTTTGGCAGCGTACGACGCCTCAAAACATGGGCTTTGGGGTTTTACCAAAAACACCGCCCTCGAACTCGCTCCCCACAATATTCAGGTCAATGCCATCGCCCCCGGCGGTATCGCCACCCCCGGCACAGGAGCTGGCGTACAGAAGACTCCGGCAATGGAAGCGATCACCAAAAAATTCTTAGAAAAAATCCCTATGAAACGTATGGGCGATCCCGATGAAATCGGAAAAGTTGCTCTCTTCTTAGCGTCGGATCTGGCCAGTTACATGACCGGATCCCAGGTGGTCGTAGATGGTGGGGTATTGCTCTCATAAACATGTTTTCTAGTGAACCACCCCTCAGCAAGCTGATTGAGTATCATCTGGAATGTCCGGAACACGCTGCAGAATAACTCATAATAAAACTCCGTACGGAGATGTACGGAGTAACAACAACCTACAAAACACCACACGAACGAACAAAAACTCCAAACAAGATGATGAAGCCACAAAAAAAGAATACGATTGGCCATGGATGAAAATGTTCCATAAACAGACCAAAGCGTGATAATTTTGTAGCATGATCAGCATCTATTTTTTTCGGTTCAAGCGATTGTTTCCACATAATCATTCATCCTTTTTTGGATCATATTAGGTTTATATCACACGTAACAATTTTTTCATATCTCTAAAGATGCACCGTCTTTCTTTTCCAAACCACCACACCCCCTTGATTAAAAAATCATTATCGTCTAAAGTGTGCATGCCGTCGTTGATTCACGAGCGACAGTAACATGCTACTATGCTTGGTTATACCTGGAAAACGCGAGGAAAAATTTTCCTTGTCAATCTCATTGTGATTGCCATTTTTGGCACGATCGGTTACGGGCTTGATTATATATTTCATAAAAAGGCCCTTTTTATTTTTGTCTTGATAATACTTTCTTTTCCCCTACCAACCATTATGATTCGTCGTATAGTAAAAAAAGAACGTGCACAAAAGATGCAGACACCGACACCGGAAACAGAAAAACTTGACAGTACTTCAATTACAGACTATATTAGATAAATTTTTTAATGCATATCTATGGAATTAGATATATCCCTCGCAGCTAAACCTCTTGGGCAAATTGGCCCAATCACGATATACAACTCTTTTCTAGCGATGGGGCTCGTCACACTGTTTTTACTTATTTTCGCCCTTTATACGAAGCGTGTGGTGAAAGTCGTTCCAGGTCGATTCCAAGTTTTTTTAGAATTTATCATCACATTTATATACGACCAGGTAAAAAATGCCTTCGGTTCTGATCGTCGTACCAGACGTTTCTTTCCGCTTATCATGACTCTTTTCATCGTCATTACTGTTGCAAATCAACTTTCGCTCTTACCACTTATCTACCAGGTTACGCTCGACAAACAAGCAATTCTACGAACTGCAACAGCCGACCTCATGCTCACGATGGGTCTTGCGACTCTTGTTGTAGTCATTGGACAAATTTTATCGTTTAAACACTCACCACTTGCGCACATTGGTAAATACATCAAGTTAGGCACTCTGCTCAAAGTACGCTCTCCAGGAGATTTTGCTAATGCACTCCTCGAAATTTTCCTCGGTATTCTCGATATCATCGGAGAAATGTCTAAAATACTCTCTATGTCCTTCCGTCTATTCGGAAATGTCTTCGCCGGAGAGATACTTGTTCTTGTCATCTCGAGCCTATCCGCATACACTCGCTTCGTCGTGCTGGTTCCATTTATGATTATCAGTATTTTCTCAGGTTTCGTCCAAGCACTGCTATTCACCTTACTTTCGATTCAATTCATCGCCGGCATGCTCCCTCCTGAGTCAAAAGAAAACAAAAAAGAAACGGTTCCCTCTCCACTCCCGACCATTGCTGAGGCAGCCGCTTAAACTTTATTAAATTAGTTTATTTATTTTAAAAGTAAAAATATGGATCCAATCGCATTCAAAGTAATCGCTGCTGGTATTTGCATGGGGCTCGGCTCCATTGGCCCTGCTCTTGGCGAAGGTAATGTTGCTGCCCGTGCCATGGAAGCCATTGGTCGCAACCCGGCTGTAAAAGATGACATTATCCCGAACATGGTCGTAGCTATGGCGATCTGTGAATCAACTGGTATTTACAGTCTCGTTATCTCGCTCATTATTCTGTTTGTTGTCTAATACCTTTAATTTTTAGCGGCAGAAGTTTATGGACGTACTCAACAAACTCGGCATCGATCTCATGGGAGTCGCCATGTATGTCGTTAACTTCGGGATCATCATTTTAATCCTCGCAAAATTTGTCTATCGACCAGTTCTAAACGCACTCGACAAACGCCGCGATCAGATTAAAAACAATCTTGAAGAAGCCGAACATATCAAACAAAAATTCGAGCACGATATGAAAGTTCGCGATCAAGAAAACAAAAAAATGATCGCCGAAATGCAGGCACAGATGAACGCCGCCCGTATGGAAGCAGAGCGCCGTGCCAACGAGCTTATTCTACAGGCAGAAGAACATAAAAAACGGCTTATGGCAGAAGCTCGTGAACAAATCAAAGCCCTAAAAGACAACCTGACCCAAGAAGTAGAACAAGAAATCATTGCGCGTATGGAACGCACAGTATTTGATGTACTTAAAAATAAAGTGCCAAAAGACGCACTACAAAAAAGCGTTCGTGAATCGTGGAATGAACTCTCTGAAATAGTTTAGTACGTACATATATGCTCAAGATACTGATTATTGGCATTCTCAACGATCTACAAAATCTGATCCGTCAGAATGTTTTTGAAGTATCTCATACCGCGCGTCGAGCTTCGATTGATACGATTCTGGGGGAAAATTATCCAGAAGTGCTCAAAGAATATTTTACGAATGTTAGCAGTGATGATCTATATAAAGACACGCTCCACCTCTTAAAGTTCATCTCGAGCGGTCGATTTTCCACTGCTCAATCCCCCCTCTTTAAAGCTATACAAAGCTTTATTGTAAAAAACTTACCAACAATAAAAAAATCTGGAAAGTACGACTCTTCGTTTCTTAGGGCCGTTGACAGTATCTTAGAGCAAGGAACTCAAGAACTCGATAAACAGATATTGCTTTTCTCCAAGCGCTTTGCCGGAGTATTACCTGTTCGTGTGCAAACCGCTACCCCTCTCGACACCGAGGAAAAAAATCTCATTCGCAATCATTTCAACGAAGGAAGTAGTACTCTCCACCACATCACCTTCACTACAGACTCCTCGCTCTTAGGTGGTATGCGCATCTTTAAAGATGGCCAGCTTTTTGACGCGAGTCTTGCCACACGTATCATTTCGCGCACCTTCACCCACTAATTCATGTATTTTATGGCTCAGAATGATCAGATAAAACAACTTCTCTCTTCGATCGATAAGGCGATCGAACGAATCAAAACCGATGTTACGGCACCAAAAAAAGCCGGGCTTATCGTTTCTGCAAAAGATGGTATCATCGAAATCGCAAATATTTCTGGACTAAGCATGGGTGAAGTAGTGCTCGTAGAAGAAATTGGCCTCGAGGCACTGGTGGTTCAAATCGGTCGTGATATCAACGTGGCCGTCGCTATGAGCAATTCGTCTGATCTGCGCGTTGGACTTACGGCAGTTTCAACTGGCAAACACCTTTCTATCAAAGTTAGTGAACATATTTTAGGTCGCATAGTTTCACCACTAGGTAAGGCTCTTGATGGTGGAAAAACAATTGATAATGGTACGGCCATGCCGCTTGAAACCATTGCTCCGGGTGTTATGTCACGCGAATCAGT
Source organism: Candidatus Magasanikiibacteriota bacterium (assembly GCA_052035445.1). Classification (GTDB taxonomy): domain Bacteria; phylum Patescibacteriota; class Patescibacteriia; order Magasanikbacterales; family GWA2-37-8; genus CAZQUL01. The sequence goes on along the minus strand of JBPOHP010000095.1, from coordinate 514 downwards.
TTCGCAACCGGTTCAAACCGGCATCTTGGCTATCGACGCACTTATCCCGATCGGTCGCGGCCAACGTGAACTCATTATTGGCGACCGTCAAACCGGCAAAACCGCTATCGCACTTGACACTATCATCAACCAAAAAGGTCAAGGAATGACCTGTGTTTATGTGGCCATCGGTCAACGTGACTCAAAAACTGCCCAAGTTATTAAAACACTGACTGACGCAGGCGCGATGGACTATACGACCATTGTTTCGGCCTCAGCTTCAGATCCGGCAGTCATGCAATTTCTCGCTCCTTACGCCGGCGTTTCAATCGCAGAATTTTTCCTCAAACAGGGAAAAGATGTTTTGGTAGTCTACGACGATCTTTCAAAACACGCCGTTGCTTATCGCGAATTATCACTACTTTTACGGAAACCACCCGGCCGCGAATCGTTTACTGGCGATGTGTTGTATATTGATTATCGCTTGCTGGAACGCGCAGTCAGGCTCAATAACGCGCCTGGCGGCGGCTCAATC
>JBPOHP010000138.1:0-15276 GCA_052035445.1 Candidatus Magasanikiibacteriota bacterium | reverse complement strand
TCACAATTTTCGATCGGGCGCAAGCGGCTGATCAGATAGCGAAAAATTTGTTTTTTTGAGGTGATGAACAGTGAGCGCGGGAAATCAATTTTTTTTGTTTCTTTGAAGTGTGCCGCAAGAACGTGGGTTACAAAGCCAGAGCATTCAATGCCGAGTCCGTGATCGATCAAAAAATGGCGAATATCATCGGCGGTGTGTCGTTTATCACTGTGCGTAGCGCATAAACACTGGTGGTGATTGGTGTCGAACAGATTGGCTTTGTACTGCATCGATACAATGTGTGCTTCGGCGATGATTTCTTCGGGGCTACCTTTGCCAACGAGGGCGCGCAGCTCACCGCGGCGCTTGTGGCGAGCGTTATTGAAATACGGGCACCGCACGCCAGGAATGCCAACGCAGGGTAGGTTAAGATAGTTATTGATAATATTGTGGGCGGACGGGGAGAGCATAAAACAAATTTTTGACTTTTTTTCTAATCTATGATAGTTTCTATTCAAACCATGAAAAAGACCTTTGTAGGGGTTAGTCCCTACCGAGGGCTTTTTCTTTTAGGTGTATTTTCTAGCTTATGCTTTTGTGTCTCTAAATAGAGAATGGGTACGTTTAGTTTTTTAAGCAAATACGAGCACTTTTGGCTTGGAGAAATTAAAGCTTCAAAAGCCTTTCTTTCTTTTAAAAATTTTACGACACAAGCATAATCCCCATCGCTTGATATACTGATTGCCTTTGTAAAACTGTGTTCATAGTAATCAGAAACCATCTTTAAAACAAGCTCAGCATCACAATTGCCTTTTGCCTTGCCTGTTTGATCGTACGTCACTTGTTTGTGGATTAAGATGTATCCTGCGTCGTGCAGTGAGCTGTAAAGCGCTGTGCGAGAAGGTATAAATCCTATAAATAGATAAGCATTTTGAATTTTATATTTATCTTTTAACCAAATATAAAATCGTTTATAGTCGAAATCCCACTTCAGTTCTTTGATAGTGCTGTGCAAATTCGCTGCATCAATATAAGCGTGGGTAATCATAGGGATAAATTTCCGGCAATATGTTTCCCTACTTCATTGAACACGTTATGCTTGTTCATTACCCCTCGCGGTGACTGGATGCGCAGCAGATCCTCGCCCGGTTTGGTGTTGGTGTACGGGGTCACGGTAAAACCAGCGGCAGTGAGACTCGCGGTGGCCGATGCTAAGGGGGCGGTGTGATGTTCGCGAACGCGTTGGATGATTTGTGCGCCATCTGTAAGAGGAATGATTTCTTGTCCTTCGTACGGAAGATTGAGGAGACCGGAGAGATGAGCTTCGAAGGTCGTTAGATATTTGATATGTGATATTTGATATTGGGGGACTATTTTTTGTTGCAAATTTGATTCAAACGTTGTTGAGGCTGGTTGGCGAGCGTTGATTTCGATCAGGTAGAGTTTCTGTTGTTTTTCATCGAGGACGACGTCAATACCAAACAGCCCGCGCCAACCTTCGTTCGCTAGTTTTTTGCCAACTGCTTGGGCAATGCTCTGGTAGCTCTTCAGGAGCTGTGGTGAAAGCAGGGTGTGGGGGAGTGCCCAGTCATTGCCAATGGTAGCAAACGGTCGATCGGTAAACGGCAAGAGCCCCGTGATTTGGTAGTTGATTGGGCCAGAAAGTACGTGCGTACCCCAGACAACGTTATTATTAGTAAGCATTGGGCCAGCAACAAAATCCGTGATACGAACCGGGCGATTGGGGAATTTTGCTTGCAGATCAGCAAAAATTTGTTTGTCGGTTACGTGGATAGTGCCGCTGCCAGTGTGTGCTCGATTAACCTGGAGTATTTTTCCTTCGACATCGGCAAAAGAACTGTTTTTGAGTATTTCAACACGGTGTGGTGGTAGAAATTGTGCTAATTCCCCAAGCCATTCCAGCTGCGAAATTTTTTCTTCAACCATTTGCGAAAAACGGGCAGGCGGATTGAGGAGGGTGTAGCCCTGTTCGCGGCAGATGTTTTCGATGACGGTGGTATTTTTAAAAACCAGTACCTGCGGATTGTGCAGTGTTTTAAGAAACGCATCCGTTGTGGGATGAGTCAGCAATTCGTGGCTATCAAGGAGTCTGTCGCTTTCTATAAGCAAGACTTTTGGACTCTGGACTCTGGACTCTGGACTTTTAATCAGTTGTTTGGCAAACGGTGTGGCGTTCGTTATACTATGGTAGTTCTCGTAGTCTTTAGGCAATCCAAGAGCCCGCTCAAGATCGCGGGCAATATAGACAAGAGAGTGATTTTTTAGGGCTAATTTGAGAGAATTCATAGTAAGTAGCTTACTTCATTTTTTGCATATATGCAAGCTTTTTCCTGGAAATATATTGTAGGTGCTCTACTCGGTGGACTGCCTCTATTTTTATTTTTTTTAGGTTTAATTTTAATGGATGATATAGTCTCAAACAGTGGTGGAATGACGCTTCCCGGGATCAGGTTGTGGGGTTTTACTATTTGTATGGGTTTGGTGTTTATAGGTTATAGCATGCTGTTTTTTTCGCGACGCGTGCTCGCTCCGAGTATGGTTAAGTTGTTTTACCCTGGATTTACTGTAGTAGGTGCCTTTGTTCTCATGAGCATTTTGGGGTGGGTGATAAGATCGCTGTAGTTTTGTTAAGGTATGATTGCGCTTAATAAAAAACTAGCTGAGTTTGGGGTTGCGCATTTTGCACAGTCAATGTCCAAATTCACCACTCTCCACATCGGCGGTCCGGTGCAATTTTTGATTGAAGTGACTGATACCGAGAAGTTGGTGGCACTGCTCGCATTTCTTACGGGTGAGGGGATTGCCTACCACCTTCTTGGCGGAGGATCGAATGTGTTGTGGCAAGATGAAGTTTTCGAGGGTGTTGTTATTAAAGTCCGAAGCTCTAAGTCTGAAGTCCGTGGTGATACGCTTTGTGTTGATGCTGGTACGCCACTTGCTACCGCGGTAACCACCGCGATCAAGCATAGTCTCGATGGGTTGGTGTGGGCTGCTGGTGTGCCCGGCACCGTCGGTGGGGCAGTACGTGGTAATGCTGGGGCAATGGATTCAGACACGGGCAAAACTCTGAAGAGTGTGGATGTCTGGCGAAATGGTGATGTGCTAACGCTTAAACCAGAAGACTGCGGATTTAGCTACCGCGACAGCACGTTTAAACATTCGAATGAAATTATTTTGTCGGCCACGTACCAGCTCGTACCTGGTGATAAGGCAGTAATGATGAAACGCATGGCGGATTTTTTGAAACAGCGTACGGGCAAGTACCCAGCCCTGCCATCAGCGGGTAGTTTCTTTAAAAATGTTTCGTTTTCTGACTGGAAACATGATGTGGCAAAGTTGCCCGAGCACTTTTCTGCGACGCACAAAGTGCCCGCAGGCTGGATTAATGAGCAGAACGGTTTAAAAGGCTACCGGGTTGGCGGTGCCATGCTTTCTAAAGAACATGGAAATTTCATCGTCAATGTGGATAATGCCACCCAAGCTGATGTTTTAGCGGTGGTTGATGAAATACAACACCGGGCGTATACTAACTTTGGGATCACGCTCGAACCTGAGGTAGTGATCGTTAAGTATTAAACGCGATGTATATGAACATCCTCATCACCGGTAAAGGAATTGATCTTACTCCTGCTATCGAAGAATACGTCAACAAAAAAATTGGTGGACTTGAAAAATTTTATGATAAAGTGATCCGTGCGCATGTGACGGTTGGGGTAGATAATCACCATCGTTTGGGTGGCAGTATTTTTCAGGCAGACTGCAAACTTGAAGTGCCAGGAAAAGATATTTTTGGCTCAACTGAACAGAAAGATTTGTACGCAGCGATTGATGCGCTTAAAGAATTTATGGAAAGTGAAGTCAAAAAACACAAAGTAAAACATGAAGAAGTAGGAAAAAAAGACAAAGTCATGGGACGCGAAACCAAAGAATATAAATCAGAAGAGTAATCAGCGCACATGGGAAGAAAAAAACACCACGAACCAGAAGAAGAGCGGGTTTCGGTGAGTGAGCGATTGGGCCTTGGACCGCATATTACACGCGGTCTTTTGGCTATATTTCTGCTCGTTGCCTCAGGCATGTCAGCGCTTAGTTTTTTTGGGCAAGCGGGGATTGCCGGAGTGTACTTGGATACGCTCCTGTCGCTCACGTTTGGTGATGTGCGGTACGTTTTTCCGATTGTACTCGGCATTGTCGGGCTCTTGGTCGTCTATGATCTCCAGTATTCGTACCGCTCGACGCATTTTATTGGGTTTGTGCTGTTTTTTCTCAGTTTCAACGGTTTGGTGCACCTCCAAAATCCTGGGTACGAACGGGCGCTCTTGGGTAAAGGTGGGGGAATGGTAGGCTATGCATTATCGCAGCCGTTATCGGTGTACACCAGTTATTGGGCGGGAACCGTTGTATTGGTTGGATTATTCTTGGCGTCGCTCATTTTTTTGTTTAATACTTCGTTGGCGCAGTTGGTCAGTGTTCACCGGGCGGTTTTTTTGGGGCTCGGCTGGCTCGGCCGTGGGATTGTAGCTTTTTTTGGCTGGTTTAAACGTGAGCCAAAACCAGTAGTAGCCGGTGACGTGCAGGTTATTGGTGATCATGCGGAAGAAGGGGGTGTGGCTGAAGAACCAGAAGAAGTGGCTCCGCCGGTAATAGAGCGAAAACCACTCAAAAAACCAGAGCCGGCTGAAGAACCTGAGCCTGAAGATGAGGGTGAAGATAGTGAAGTTTCTGAAGATGAAGACGTGTTAGATGCTGAAGAATTACGCGAGCCAGAAGTGTTGCAGGTTGAAAAACCAAAACGGGTGTATCAGTTGCCCACGCTTGACTTGCTCGTGACTTCCAAAAGCAAACCAACTTCGGGTGATATTAAAAGCAGTGCGGTAATTATTCAAGAAACGCTCAAAAATTTTGGTATTGATGTGGAAATGGGCGAGGTACGGGTTGGCCCAACCGTCACCCAGTTTTCGTTCAAACCAGCCCGTGGGGTTAAGCTGACACGTATTACCACGCTCAGTAATGATTTGGCCCTCGCGCTCGCAGCTCACCCGATTCGTATTGAAGCGCCGATTCCGGGCAAGTCACTCGTGGGTGTTGAAGTACCTAACCAGAAAGTGGCGATGGTCACCCTACGTGAACTCTTAGAAAGCCCTGAATTCAAACAAAAACCGCACAATATGATGGTGGCGCTCGGTAAAGATGTTTCGGGTAAAGTATCTCTGGCAGATCTGCCTAAAATGCCGCATTGATTGGTGGCGGGTACAACGGGTTCTGGTAAAACCGTGGGTATTAATACTATTATTTTGAGCTTGCTCTACCAAAATACCCCCGACACCCTCCGTTTTATCATGGTTGATCCGAAGCGTGTTGAGTTGACGCTCTATAACGGTATTCCGCACTTGCTGACCCCAGTCATCACTGACGCCACCAAAGCCGTGAACGCGCTCAAATGGGCGATTGGCGAGATGGAACGCCGCTTTGACAAGCTCTCGCTTGCGGGTAAGCGTGATATTGGTTCGTACAATAAGAGTGCTGAGGAGCCGCTCCCATACATCGTGTTTGTGGTTGATGAAGTGGCAGACTTGATGGCTATGGCTGGCAAAGAAATCGAAGCTGGCATCATTCGTTTAGCGCAAATGTCGCGTGCGGTGGGTATTCATTTGGTGGTCGCGACCCAGCGTCCGAGTGTTGAGGTTATTACCGGTCTTATGAAAGCCAATATCCCCGCGCGTATGGCGTTTGCGGTGGCTTCACTCGTTGACTCGCGTACGATTCTCGACTGCCCCGGAGCCGAAAAATTGCTTGGTCGCGGTGATATGCTCTTACTTACCCCTGATTTATCACAGCCACGCCGTTTGCAGGGAGCCTATGTGTCTGAAGAAGAAATGAAACGCGTGGTTGAGTTCCTCAAGGGTGATGAACCGCCGGAGTATGACGAATCGATCGTTTCTAAAAATAATGCCAGCGGTATGGGCAGTGCGGTAGCCACGCTCAACGGCGATAATGGTGGTCGCGATATGATGTTTGAAGAAGCTAAAGCCCTTATTCTCGAAAGTGGCAAAGCTAGTGCTTCGCTGTTGCAGCGCCGCATGAAAGTTGGCTATGCCCGCGCCGCTCGACTCCTGGATGAGTTGCAAGAAGCAGGTATTGTTGGCCCGGCTGATGGTGCCAAACCCCGTGAAGTGTTTGGCGAGCACTTGGCTGACGCCCCCGAAGAAGAAATGTCTGACGAAGAGCGAACCATGGGAACCGGAGGAACCGTATTCAAATAAAAAAGGTAAAAAAACACCCACCGCCCCAGCTGCCGGTGGGTGTTTTTTCACCGGGAGGTGGGGGAGGTGGGGTGAGGGTTAACGGTTGCCAACACTGTCTGGGTCGTCACCTGGCGTCTCAGCACGGCGGACAACCTGTCCAGGAAATAGCCGTTGCGTACGCGACTGACGATCTTTATCCGTGTGACGTAGCGGACCATCCTTGGCGTTCGGCTTTATTGGGGTCTGAACCGACGACGGTTCGGGCGGCTTGGCGACTGGTGCTTGTGGCTGCGTCGGCCGCGACTCTGGGGGCTTGTTGATTGCTGGGGTCGTCCGCGATGCTGGCGCAGTGCTTTGTTCATTCGGTTCACCGCTCGTAAGCTCTTCCAGCTCCTCACGAATACAGTCGAGGTTGGCGACTAGTGCCTCACCGTACTTAGCGAAGAGCTCTTGGTTGCTGAGTACAGTTTTCGTGACAAACACGACTCTTGACCCAGCGGCCTCGATTTCAAAGCGGCAGGCATCGAAGCTTGTGAAAAAATCGCCGTCCAGATAGCCGCAGCTCCGGATGATGACCAAGCATTTGTGATCAACCACGCGAGCGATGACTCCTTGCTCGCGAGCTTGATCGCTTACGGTCGTTTCGGGGAGTCGGAACGCTGCAGCCCCGTCATTTTTCGTTGCCGTGACTCGATAGACGGTTTGGCTGTGGTTGTCACCCCACCTTTCGATCTGGCTTTGAATTTGCAATACCAGATTCTGGTCATAGCTGACGCCTTCAGGTAGTGAGAACGGGTACTGGCCAGACCCGTGCTCGCGTAGGGTAATGACCGATTTTTTTCTCTTATTTCTTTGAAACCAAATATGGAGTCCCTGTTCGTCGGCTGCTCTCGCAATCCGGTCAAAATCAGGATGCGTAGCGTCGACAAGTGCGAGAACCTTGATTCCGCCCTTAAGACGATAATCGTCATCATTACGTGCCATGTGTACCTCCAGTTTGCGCGGGTAGCCATCTGTGGTAAGACGGCCGGGTGATGCTGAGTACCATCATGATACCCATCTGACACCCGGTCATCGATGTAAAAGAAACTACCTTCGAGCCCTCTCTTCAAGCTCAAAGATAACAATGTACTATACCACATGTTTCTCGTGTTGTCAATATTGACATTTGTGTTTATTTGTTGGTACAGTATCTTAAATAAATAGCTAATTTTAGGCAAAAAATACTATGTCATTTTTTGCGAAGCACAAGCACAGGTTACCCATCTTTATATCTTTGGGTTTTTTAATGTGTAGTCTTGTGGGGTATGCTCTGGGGCCGTATTTTTTTGGGGCTTGGGTGGCCTGGCGACAGCCTGTGGTTGATAGTATTTCTATGCTTCCTACAGCTCAGGCCGGCGCTTCAATGATGCGCGGAGTTACTACCTCAACTACAACGTTAGTCATTTCTCCGGAGATAACTTTTTCTGTTTTTGCCAAAAATATCCCTGGTGCGCGCGTTATTGCAGAGGATGAGCTTGGAAATCTGTGGGTTAGCCAAACGAGTGAAGGTACAATTACGCGCATTGAACTGCAGAATGGTATGCCAGTAGCTCAGGAAGTTGTAGTAAAAAATTTAAAAAAACCGCATGGTTTAGCATTTGATCCGATTGATCCGTCGATATTGTACATTGCGACAGAAAAAGAACTGTTACGCTATCAAGTCTATAGGCCAAGTAGTACGCCCGAAAAAGTACTTGATTTTCCTACTGGCGGCAGACACACAACTAGGACACTTTTGTTTGCTCGTGATGGTTTTTTGTATATAAGCATAGGCTCAACTTGCAATGTGTGTTTTGAGAAAAGTTCTTTTGTTGCTGGGGTTTTTAGAGTCGATGTTCGCGCACCACGGCCCACCTTAATTCCTTTTGCCAGAGGTTTGAGAAATGCTGTTTTTATGACTGAACACCCCACAGATCACCGGATTGTCGCAACCGAAATGGGACGAGATTATTTGGGTAATAACTTTCCACCTGATGAGATAAATATCCTGTCGGAAGGAGGAGATTATGGGTGGCCCTTGTGCTATGGCAATAATGTTCATGACAGAGTGTTTGATGATAAGCCGGTTAATCCGTGTTATGAGCCAACTACTATACCATCATATATTGATCTTCCAGCACACTCAGCTCCGCTTGGTCTTGTGTATGTTCCGCCTGCTTGGAAAGAATCGTGGAGAGGGAATTTGATAGTTGCGCTTCATGGATCATGGAACAGTACACAGCCGGTTGGTTATTCGCTCGTTCGCCTCAAAATTGATGCTGAAGGTCGATATTACGGGGCAGAGACGATTGTAAGTGGTTGGCAGACTGCTCGCCAAACGTTGGGTAGGCCGGTAGATGTTGTTCTTGATCAATCGGGCGAACAAATGTATGTTTCTGATGATAAGGCGGGACTTATTTACGTGCTTCGTCCACAACCGTAAGAATACGAATTGTATGATCGATTTTGAAATGTATAGCACCACCAAAGACGCCTGGGACGGTATGTTTGAGGCACTCGTTGCCGCACGGGTGTCAATTTTGTGGGAGGTGTATAGCTTTGCTGATGATCGGGCCGGTCATAGGTTTATAGAACTTTTGAAAGCCAAAGCACGGTCTGGCGTGGAGGTGCGAATAATTGTTGATCACATCGGTAGTCGTTTACTCCCGACCAAAACACTCGATGAGTTGCGGCTGAGTGGTGTTGAGCTTTTGTTTTATAATCGGGTACGATTTCAGCTCAACATTGCGCGGTGGTTCGTAAGGCTTTGGCAGCGAAACCATCGAAAAGTACTCATTATCGATGACGAAATCGCGTTTATCGGGGGAGTGAATGTCGCGTTTTTAGCGACTGAGTGGGCGGATCTACATGTCAAATTAGTGGGTAAAGAATTGGTGGCGCCACTATTGCATGATTTTGCGGCTACCTATCGAACGCTCCATAATCATCCGCTTGTTGGTCGGTTTGGTTTTGTAAAAAAAGAACGCGTGGTGGTGCCGTGGGCGAACGACCAGATTTCGTTTGTGTCGCTTGCACCGCATTGGGGATCAGACCGAAAATTTTTGCGTAATTTTTATCTTAAAGCATTGGCGTCTGCACGCAAAAAAGTGACACTGATCACACCGTATTATGTACCGTACAAGCGTTTTTTAACTGAGCTCGCCAAAGCGCGGAAGCGGGGAGTGGAGGTAGAAATCATTACCCCAGCTCACTCTGATCATCGGTTTGTCGATTACATGTCGTATTATTATTTAGAGCTTTCCGAACGTTTGGGCGCCCAGATTTTTTTGCTGCCGAAAATGAATCACGCGAAAGGTTTTTTGATCGATGGTACGGCCGGACTCATCGGGAGTTCAAATTTTACGCACCGGAGTTTTTTGGCAAATGCGGAGTCTGACGTATTTTTTCGCCATCCAGCCATGGTTAAGCGGTTTGAAGAGATTATTGCTGAGTGGAAAACATCGGCCGCATCCGTCGGTGAGAGTGGTCAAAAAAAACGTCGTATTCGGGCTGGTTTTTTACATTGGGTAGCCCAGTTATTTAAAGAATATGTCTAAGCGTACAACTACTCACTCACGAGCAGAGAATCCCGTCGCGTACCCGTCGTCTGCTCCACTGGCCGATCGCATGCGCCCGGTGGAGCTCGTTGATCTTATTGGGCATGAGAAGGTGGTTGGGGAGGGGACGATGCTGCGGCGACTGATAGAATCTCAGACCCTCACGTCACTTATTTTGTGGGGGCCGCCGGGGGTTGGAAAAACGACCTTAGCCGAAATTATTGCCCGCACCAGCGGAGCAGCGTTTGAGCATGTCTCGGCAGTGATGAGTGGAAAAGAAGAAGTGCGGGCGGTAGTTGCCAGAGCCGAGCAGTGTCTAGTTGAGCGAGGCGAAAAAACCATTCTCTTCGTTGATGAAATCCACCGCTGGAGCAAAGCCCAGCAAGATGCGCTTTTGCCGTATGTGGAAAAAGGTTTGATCACCCTCATTGGCGCAACCACCGAGAATCCGTCATTTGAGATTATTGGCGCTCTATTGTCACGCTGTCGGGTGGTAGTGCTGTCTAGTTTGAGTGAAGAGGCTGTTGAGCGGGTGCTTGAGCGCGCCCTACGAGATACAGAAAAAGGGTTTGGCGCCCTCCCGATTACGTATGACAAAGCAGTGCTCACTTTTTTGGCTGGACAAGCTGGTGGTGACGCCCGAACCGCGCTTAATGCCCTTGATATTGCGGTAAAAAGCTTGGCACACGAGGCACAGATTGTGCTGACAGTCGAGGTTTTAAAAGAGGCGTTACAGCAAACACACTTAGTATTCGATAAGCGGGGAGAGGAATTTTATAATCTCATCTCAGCTCTCCACAAATCTATGCGTGGATCAGATGCTAACGCGAGTTTATACTGGTTGGCGCGGATGCTCGAGGGTGGGGCTGATCCACTCTACGTTGCCCGGCGCGTACTCCGGTTTGCGTCCGAAGATATTGGGATGGCTAACAGTGAAGCGCTCATTCAAGCCAACGCTGCCTATGACGCCTGTCACAAAATTGGGTACCCCGAATGCAGTGTACATTTAGCCCAGGCGGTGGTGTACTGTGCCAAGTCTGCCAAATCAAACCTGCTCTATCGAGCGTACGGCGCTGCCGCCGAGGACGCTCGGGCAACATCGCATTTGGGAGTGCCGCTGCATTTGCGTAACGCACCAACCAAACTCATGAAAGACTTGGAGTACGGAAAAAATTACCAGTACAATCCTGATTTTGCTGGCGTTGTTGAGCAAGAGTATCTGCCAACCGAATTGCGGGGGAAAAAATATATCACTTCAGCTGAAAAAAAAGTTGATGAAGAACATAAGTAAGCAGTTTTATTGCTGCACAACTATCTGTCGTTCGGTATGTGAACGAGCAGAAATCGTGATACGGAGGATTTTTTTATGAGTTGTAAGTAAAGGAATTTTTTCCGCCCACTCCACCACGCTTACGGTATGCGGCGCACCAATATAGTCTTCGGCGCCAAGCGCAAGGTACTCGTCGGGGCTCTCCAGTCGGTAGGCATCCATGTGCACAAAATGCGTTATGCCGCGCGGTTTTCCAGGCACGGTGTAGAGGTTCATGAGGGTAAAGGTTGGGCTGGTGATGTCGGCAGTAATCCCGAGGCCGCGAGCACATCCTTTGGTAAAGGTGGTTTTGCCAGCGCCAAGGTCGCCACTGAGCAGTATGACCGTACCTGGCTCAATCGTCTCGGCAAAACGTTCGGCCAAAGCCATTGTGTCTTCGGTGCTGGTCGTGATAAATGTGGTTTCAGACATATGATTCACTTGCGATGAAAAAGCCCTTTGAGTATACTACGCCTATATTTCCTATGCCAATTACTACCCAAGAAATCAAAAAAATCGCTCAGCTGGCTCGTATCAATCTTACGCCCGACGAAGAAGTGCGCTATGCCAGCACTATTTCAACGGTGCTCGACTATATGACCATGTTGAACGAAGTAGATACGAGCGCGGTGGTGCCCACGTCACAGGTGACCGGGCTCGTTAATGTGGTTCGCGCTGATGAGGTTATCATATCCCCGCACCGCGAAGCGCTCGTAGCCGCTTTGCCCAGCCGTGAAGAAGACGAGTTGTCGGTCCCGGGTGTTTTTGAACAATCGTCTGACGAGTAATCCTGATTTTTGATATTTTTTGTATGAAACCGCTCCATGAATTGACCGTGCTTGAAGCGCACGCCGGTTTACGCGCTCATGAATTTACTGCCGCCCAGCTCACCGAGGCGTGTTTGCAGCGTATCCACGAACTAAACCCAACACTCAATACCTTCATCACCGTCACCGAAGATCTGGCGCGCGCTGAAGCCAAAATCGCTGATGAGCGTTTGAAAAACGGCACTGCCGAAGCGCTGACTGGTATCCCGTTTGCGGTTAAAGATGCTATCTGTACCGAAGGTGTGCGCTCGACCGGAGGTGCTAAAATTCTCGATACGTACACGGCGCCGTATGACGCCACCATCATTGCGCGGCTGCGAAAACAAGGCGCAGTTCTTTTAGGAAAAACCAACTGTGATGCCTTCGGACACGGAGCGAGTAATGAAAATAGTATGTACGGCCCCGTTCGTAACCCGCATGATCACACGAAAGTTGCTGGTGGCTCGTCAGGTGGTGGGGCAGCGGCGGTGGCAGCTGGTATGGGGTTGTTTGGTATTGCCGAAGATACGGGCGGATCAATCCGTCAGCCGGCCAGTTTTTGTGGCATTGTTGGGCTACGCCCCAGTTACGGTCGCAATTCTCGGTATGGTGCTATGCCGATGGCCTCGTCCCTTGATACCGTCGGCCCGTTCACCAAAACCGCTGCCGACATGGCACTCGTCATGGAAGCTATCGCTGGCAACGATCCGCATGATGCGTCTACGGTTACGGATGCCGTTCCTCACTATAGCCAGCTGCTCTCCAGCTCGATCAAAGGTTTGCGCGTCGGGGTACCCAAAGAATATTTTGCGGTTGAAGGCATGGATCCAGAAGTGCGCTCGATTACCGAAAATGCCATTGATATGCTCCGCGAGCTTGGGTGTTCGGTGCATGAAGTGAGTTTACCGTATACCAAATACGCAATTGCTGTTTACTATATTTTAGTACCCTGCGAAGATAGCTCAAATTTGGCGCGGCTTGATGGTATTCGCTATGGCGTCCGTCAAGAACAACGGACTCTGTACGATACCTACGCATTTTCTCGCGCGGCCGGCTTTCCTGAAGAAGTAAAACGTCGCATTCTCATTGGTACCTATGCGCTGTCGGCGGGGTATTACGATGCCTACTACAAAAAAGCCCAAGCGGTGCGCACACTCATCAAACAAGATTTTGACACCGTGTTTAACGAGGTCGATGTGCTGATTACGCCGACATCGCCGATACCAGCGTTTGGTATTGGAGAAAAAGCGTCTGATCCGCTCGCGCTGTATTTGGCTGATGTGATGGTCAGTCCGGCGGCGATTGCGGGGGTGCCGGCCATCTCGGTTCCGGCTGGAAAAACCCAAGCGGGTTTGCCGGTGGGAGTGCAGTTTATCGGCAAACGCCTTAACGAGGCGGGAGTGCTCCAGGTAGCGCATGCTTTTCAATCAGTTTTACCATAGTTCGTTTATTTACTTTCGCTACGTATGCCAAATGGAGCCAATCATGAAGAACTATCTTTTAGTCTCGAACATGCGGCTGGGGAGGTGGTTAATTATCGCGATAGTTGGCGGATTTTCCGCATTGTTTCAGAAATCGTTGAAGGATATCAGTTTTTGCAAGGTCTTAAAAAAGAAGTAACAATTCTCGGTTCGGCTCGTTTGCCGTCGAATAATAAATATTACCGCGTGGCGCGTGACCTTGGAAAGCTGCTTGCTAAAGGCGGGTTTCCGGTTATTACCGGTGGTGGCCCGGGTATCATGGAAGCTGGCAACCGTGGCGCATTTGAAGCTGGTGGCAAATCCATCGGCCTCAACATTCAGTTGCCCATGGAGCAGCGGGTCAATCCATTTGTCAAAGAATCAGCCGGTTTCTACTACTTTTTTACGCGTAAAATAATGTTGACTGCGCCGGCCAACGCGTTTTTCTTTTTTCCCGGTGGTTTTGGCACGCTCGATGAATTTTTCGAAGTAGTTGATTACATGGAGCTCGGGCTGATGGATCGATCGCCAGTCGTTTTGGTTGGACGCGATTTTTGGCAGCCCGTGGTGACCTTTTTGCGCGAAAAATGCGTGGCCATCGGCGCAGTCAATCCCAAAGAGATGGATAATTGGCATATCGTCGACACCGCCGATGAAGCGTATGAACTGGTTAAACACGTTGATGAGCGGGTCGAAACCTGTACGATTGATTCAACAAGTCCTTTTTGCCAAATCGGTAATGAGTGGAATATTTTCCGCATCATGGCTGAGATGGTGAATGGGTTTGAATTTTTGACCAGATTACACCGCGAAGTGACGGTGTTTGCTACGCAAAGCGGCCACGTGGCCTCGCCGTACATGAAAGCAGCGTACGAGGTGGGTAAGCTATTGGCTAACGCGGGCGCAACCGTTATTAATGGCGGTGGTCCAGGTGAGCAAGAAGCGCTCTGCCAAGGGGTGCATGATATGGGTGGTACGAGTATCGGGTTTGCCATGAAAATCAACGGCAGAGAACGTCTTAATCCGTTCTTGACCAACTCGATGTCGTTCTTCTTCCCGTTCATCCGAAAACTCATTATCACGTCGCCAGCTCGATCGTTCTTGTTCATGCCCGGTGGTTTTGGCACGATGCATCATTTGTTTGAGATTTTGACGCTTCAGCAAACCAAAAAAATGCCGCACACCCCAACGGTGTTGTACGATAAGGCATTCTGGGGCGACATGGTAGAATTTTTCCACACCATGGCTGACGACTTTAAGACGATCAATCACGATGATTTGAAGTTGTATACGGTTACAGAAACTCCGGAAAAAGCAGTAGCTGCCCTTGATATTAAATAAATCCCTAGAGATTGCTTCCCGAGAGATTGGGACACAGTCGCTCCGCTCGCAATGACAGAAAACGCACTTACCTACGAGTGAGTAAATTATTTTTCATGATTCCGTATTTTCAAGCTACCGTTATCCATCTTGGCCCCATTCCTCTCCAGGTCTGGGGTCTTATGGTTGCTGCCGGAATTTTTTCGGGGCTCTGGCTCTTTAGTCGGCGGGTAACAGCGCACGGTGGGCAGGGTGAGCGGGTGTGGGAACTGGCAGTGCCAATTCTCGTGTCGGCGTTTATCGGCGCTCGATTGGCGCATGTTTTCTTGTACGAAGCATCGTTGTACTTTGCTCAGCCACTCGAGATTATCAAAATTTGGCACGGCGGTATGTCATCGCTCGGTGGCTTTATAGGTGCGGCTGTGGGGGTATGGTACGCGCTCTGGCGACACCAACTTACCTGGAAGGCGTTCGTGGCCGAGTACCTCGATGACGGCATCCTCAGTTTTTGGCTCGGGTGGGGGATTGGCCGAATTGGGTGTTTTTTGATTCATGATC
>JBPOHP010000012.1:0-6390 GCA_052035445.1 Candidatus Magasanikiibacteriota bacterium | reverse complement strand
CCCGGACACGTCGACATGACCGACATGCTGAGCAGGTTTCTTGTCTCGCGTTACAAGATAAAATAATATTTTAATACTATCTGAAAAAACAACGGTGGTCAAGATAAAAATTGACTTAACCATGGGTAAAAACCACAAACCAACAAAGATTGAGAGTGGAAAAAAAATTAAGAAGTACACGTCTGATTTTTCCCAAGATTTTTTTTTCATCATCCCCTCGCCAACGGTCGATATGAGCATATATATCGCAACAATACCCGCCCACACAACATTATGATGTGCGCCGACATCAAACCCTAAAAATTGAGTGTTCAGTTTGCCGGGATACACGATGCCTGGATACAAATTTTTTGCTATTTGCTGATTATTGATACCGTGGATAAAAACCTGATATAACACCAAAAATAGTAAAACTTGAGCCGTTAATGTCAAAAAGCGAGCCCAGGGAGATATACGATTTTTTTTCATTATTTTTCGTAACTCTTCTTTCTGCGCTACCGGATCGTTCTTGTAAATGATTGTTAATTTCTTTCCTTCACTCTCTAGGGCGCGCTGTTTAGCCTCATTTTTTTCCGAAACCACCGAAAACGGTGTCAGGATGCCCCGTAAAATTACGGTCATTATAATAACCGCAACTCCCAAGTTTTCTCCGGCCCACGTGTTATAAATCAACACAAGTGCATTGAGCAGCGGTTGATATAAAATAATAAACCACAGAGACATACTCCTTGAGAGTTAGGGCCCCACCTCATAATTGTTCCGGGGCTTGGAATCGAACCAAGATAGGCAGCTTCAAAGGCTGCTGTCCTGCCTTTAGACGACCCCGGAATAACTAATAAACACGCACACTATGGCTGTCTAGCGCACGAAGCGTGTTTACATTGTTGTGTTTTGTCGTATATATAACTACGCTTTAAGATGTTTTCGCATCGCTAAAGCGCTTGATAAACCTGTAAGTAGAAGAACTGCACCAAACTGAACCAGTGACACGTACACGATATGAGAAGTGTAGTAGTTTGTCAAGGAGAAGTCATTCAAAAAAATACTGGCTACATACGGATCAAGTCGTTGAAACACTACATAAATCGTTAAATTAGCCAACGAGACACTCACTAATGTGAACAAAAGAGACTCAACCAAATATGGTCCGCGAATAAACCAATTATTTGCTCCCACCAAACGTTTGATGCCGATCTCGGTACGCTGCGTATAAATTCCGACGCGGATTGTATTAAAAATAACCAGAAATGAAATAACCGCAAAGACAATAGATAAACCAGCCACCACTGTTTCCACACGGTTCATAATAAGCTGCAAATGCTGAACCGCAGTTTCATTTCCCTCAAAACTTTTCGAATCAATAATTGACTGATACTCTGGGATCGCCAGGCGTTCCATGATTTTTTGATAATCACCAGGCTCTCGTGTTCTTAGACTTATAGTTGAGCCAAATGGATTATCGTCGAGTTCTTTAAGCGCGTCGAGTACTTCTGGACTGTTTTTATGGCGATTTTTAAACTGCTCCAACACATCCGACGGTGTTAACACTTTTACATCAACTACTTCGTTAAAGGATTTGATATAAGGTACTACCTCATCTATATCTTTGTCGGAAACGTTGGGTCTTAAAAAAATATTAATGGTCACCTGGTCTTTAACCCGAGCTACCGCCTGTTCGGTAAGCACCTGAACCGTCAGCAATAAATTAACTGACAATAGCATGAGTACTAAAATAAATACCGTCATGAACGCAAGACCAATATTTCGTCCTAAATCTTGAAACGCAAACTTAATAATCCGCCACAATGAAACCATACTACACTAAAAACAAATTATAAGCCGATTTTTTTCTAAATAACGTATTTTCCTGTAAGCTCGTCATTTACGATTCTACCAGCATGAAGCGTAATTACACGTCGTCGCAGGTGATTAACTACCTCGCGATTATGAGTAACTAACACCATAGTTGTGCCAAACTCATTTATTTTTTTGAAAATTTCTATAATTTCGGAGGTGTTAATTGAATCTAAATTTCCTGTGGGCTCGTCTGCAACCATAATTTTTGGTGTATGGACAAGTGAACGAGCGATTACGACGCGTTGTTGCTCGCCACCAGATAACTGGTGTGGGTAGCGACGCTGCTTCTCGGCCAAACCAACAATATCTAAAACCTGCGGTACAACATGATGTATCCGGTGCCCACGTGTACCTGCTACTTCTAGAGCAAAAGCGACATTTTCAAATACAGTCCGTTTTGGTAATAATTTAAAATCTTGAAAAATAACCCCGATTTGCCGACGTAAGTAAGGGATATCTCGCGAAGGAATTTTGGTAATATCCCAACCACCAATTTCGATAGAACCTCGGGTCGGTCGCTCTTCGGCGATCAAAAGCTTGATTAGAGTTGATTTACCAACACCGCTTTGACCAACGATAGAAACAAATTCCCCCGCATTTACGGTGAGATTTATATCAACCAAACCAACCGAACTCGTAGAATATAATTTGCTAACACCTTGAAATTTAATCATACGAGATTAGTATAACACAGCTCATGAGTAGCTCCAACGATAGTTACTAGCATAACAAAAACCTTACTCTCAAACAAGAGTAAGGTTCATGAGCCGATGGCCGGGATTGAACCGGCGACCTGCGCGTTACGAATGCGCCGCTCTACCAACTGAGCTACATCGGCAGACTAACTTCAAAATTACGCACTATGAGCATTGTACACGCTCGAAATTTTTTTTCAAGTATCTACCCTACGCGTAATCTTTGAGCGGGATACGAGAATCGAACTCGCATCTCTTGCTTGGGAAGCAAGCATACTACCACTGTACTAATCCCGCACTGACGGAGCACTGCCCCGTCTCGTTAATTTTTTTCGTTATTTCAAGTCTTTGAAAGGATTCTCTGCTTTTCCGTAAATTTTAATAGGTGTTTGCTTGATTTCTTTCCCCAATATTGTTTCCAAATTCTGGAAAGCGAAAAGGATGTGACGAGCTTTTACCTGTTCTTGATTTACCATTTTATTTTTCGCATCCTTAATCTTTTGGAAACGCCGATCATCTACCTGTACAATATGGTAGCCAAACTGTGTCTTAACTAGCTCTGGAGAGAGCTCTCCTTTTTTTAGAGCAAAAGCAACTTTTTCAAATTCTGGAACCATAGCTTCTTTTCCAAACCATCCCAAGTCACCCCCTGTTGCAGCACTACCATCTTGCCCATATTTTTGGGCCATTTCTTCAAACGAAGCACCCTTTTTAATTTGATCTAAAACATCTTGAGCTGACTTTTTTACGTCTGATTCGAGTGCTGGGTCTTTCATGATCGCCGTGTTGAGCTTATCTTGCAAAAGATAAGGTTTCATCACCCGCTCTTCGTAGGTTTTTAAATTCCAGCCATAACGTTTCATAAGATCACTTTCAGCATCTGTGGTGGAACTAAAACGTTGAAGTACCTCATTTTTAAAAGCGTCGACTTCCGTATCAGTAACGGAAATTTGATATTTCTTCGCCAAATCATTAATAACTACATTACTAATGAGCCGCGATAGCACTTGTCCTGGAATTTGCTCCGGCTTAATTTGAAGGTTGGCAGATTCGCCGCCTTCCTGCAGATCGTACTGCACCATCTGCGATAAAGCTTTACGGTCAATCACATATTCAGAATATGGGATATATGTTGAACCAACTTTGGCTATAGGTAAATGCAAAAGATGTGCAATCGCTGAACTAAACTTACCAACATCGTTGGTTGCATACACTTTGTAAATTCCAGAACCAGCCGCAACAAGACTAGCCAATAAAATTAATGAGGCAGCACCGATTGCGAATATTTTATTATTATTCATGGGAGACGAAGATGCTTTTGAAGAAGATACGTTACTCATATCTACTGAATGTTGTTCGTGAGTAGAAGGTTGTTCACTCATAAAAATAAAACAATTAATTTAACTATTTTTTTAAAAAAACTCGCCACCACTTCATAGGATTTGATTCAGTGTTATTGTAATTCATACTCTGAAAAGAACTTTGACTATCCATTTTAGTCGGCAAGACTGCGACTGATTCGCCAGGCCGTACTAGATTAAACTGCGTACGCGCTTTTTGCTCAATAAACGAGGGGGAGTCAGTGAATTTTAGCACATCAAGCGTTTCTAATCTTTTTGCTTCCAAGCGAGAAGCCTCCGACTGTAAACGTGCTATCTCTATTTCAACCTGATGATTCTGAAAATAGACACGTACCAGATTTATAATGATAAAAATCAAGGCGCCTACAATGAGACCCAAGAAAATATTAGAATAAAAAAAGGTTTTCCACGCCCGACGGCTGTGTGCAGGCATATACCAGTGCGATTATAGCACGCTCCCCCGTTCGCGCAAGCTTACTTCATACACAATATGTTGTAGTTTATGGAGCGACTGCTTAGCTTGATCAAATTTTTGACGGTTGTAGCCGGTCAAATCCATGGTCACCATTTCGCCGATGATATCTTCGGCTAAGGTATAACAACGCTTTGCGAGATCAAATTTTCGTTCAGTGGCAGATTTGATGGCGTAGCGCAAAAGTTCTCCCGGCACATCAGCCAAACCACTAATAACAATCTCTGGATCGATCGAAATACCTTTGATATCACCAACTTTCTCCCCGGCTAAACATTGTTTAAAGAGTACGGCTTCGGTAAATTCTTCGAGAGCTGCTTTAAAAGAACCTTCGTCAAACACGCGATTATCTTTACGGTGTTTTTTATATAATTCAACGAGTGTTTTTTCGGCAGAACTTAAATTTTTGGCTGCTTCGGCAATATCATCTCTCTGTAGAGCAAAAATCGCACGCTTTGCCTGATGCTGCGCATCACCACACGCTTTGATAACTTCGCGCCGTTTTTCTGCATACGATAGCAAATCCTCCCGTATTTTTTTGAAAAAAACTTTATCGAGCATATAATTTTGGGCTTGTTATCCACTGTTTAGAACGAAATTACTCTTGATTTTTAGTTCAGTATAGTATAGCATGAGTCATGTTAATCGTCTATTTGGGTCGGTAGCTCAGCCGGTAGAGCAGCTCCCTTTTAAGGAGACGGTCCCGGGTTCGATCCCCGGCCGACCCACACAGAGAAAAATTTTCTTCGCTAACGTAAAGCGTTCTCGGCCATCGACTTGCAAAAGTGATGGCTAAAAATAGGCATCCGGCGACCAACTCCCAAAGGGAGATGGTCCCGGGGTACTAAAAAGAACGCTTGAAATTTGATCAAAAATACTGCACTTCGGGAGCAGTATTTTTGTATGTTTATTACAACCCTCCTCGATCGTTTTTGTGATCACGCCTCGTATATGAAAGGTTATAGTCCGCGTACTATTCGACGGTACCGGACGAACGTAGATTTCTTTGTTCGCCAAACCAAGATAGAAGAGGTGGAGATAGTCACGGGCGACCTTGTACGGTCATTTTTCTATGAAGGACGAACGAAGCGGCAGTGGTCCCCTGTTACATTCATAACCTACCTCAAGTCGCTCAAGGTATTTTTCCGCTGGTGCGTGAAAGAAGGCTGTTTAGAGAAGAATCCGACGGATGATATTGAGAAACCGAAGCTGGAAAAGAAATTACCGCCGAAATTGACTCAGCAGGAGGCCTTGAAGATTCTGGAGGTGGTTTATAACTACCCTTACGACTATCCGTACCTGCGATACCGTAACCATGCTATTTTTGCCATGTTTATCTTTGCCGGGATCCGGAAGCAGGAATTACTGAACCTGAAATATACGGATGTTGATTTAGAGAACCTTTCCCTGTTTGTACGCCAGGGTAAGGGTAATAAAGACCGGATTATTCCTATCTGTAATAAGCTGGCCGAGACATTGCGGCGATACTTGGTAGAGCGGAAGCGGTTAAATAAGACTTGCCCAGAGTTCTTCGCGTCACTGAACCATAACGGTGGATTGACGCTTGATGGGTTTACACACCTGATGCATTTGGCTATAGACGCTTCCAAGATCAAATTTAGCGCCCACAAGCTACGGCATACGTTCGCTACGCTTATGCTCGAGGGTGGGTGCGATATTTTCTCGCTCTCTAAAATGATGGGACATTCAGATATAAAAACGACCACCATCTATCTGGCGGCCAGCGCGGAGCATTTGCGCGGGGAAATGATGAAGCATCCGTTGAATAGACTATGATTTAATCATTTTTAATATCTTTTATTTTTTCCTTTAAAATCGGCAACATCCAATAGGGATCTTTTAAACTTGAGATTTTGGTATGAATATATTCTTTAAAAAATTTAGTATATTGTTTGATTCCATGATGAAGCAACTCAACATCTTTGGCATCAAATTTACCAATCCCCATTAATCTAACTGCATTAAAATTATTTTTCTTATCGAA
>JBPOHP010000010.1:0-5407 GCA_052035445.1 Candidatus Magasanikiibacteriota bacterium | reverse complement strand
CTGAATTAGTCCGCTTTATTAACTGGTACAACACGGTCAAACCGCATCGTAGCCTGAGCGACAAGACACCTTTGGAACAGCTTACTGAATACTTTTATCCAGTGGAATTGTAAACAACGCTGGAGTTACTTACACATTCACTTTTTTAACGCAAAATATCTTTCCATGCCCGCACTACCAGTCGAGGCTGCGTAAAAAAAAGCGCCACACTTTTTTTAAACTCGTACCAGACAATAGCTAACGCATCAGGCAAAAAAGTTTTTCGTGTTTCGTGTTTAAAAAGCAGTCTGAGGTGATTTCGATAACTCAAAAATCTAACCTGCTTGGACTGTGTACCTTTATTGCGCCATGCCGCCCAATCACTCACCCCCCCTTTAGGCATCGCCACTGTTCGATCATGGTAAGCAACAGCATTCAAAATTACCGCAGCTTTGTAACCTTTTTTCTCGAGCCGCCAAGACAAATCAATGTCTTCTTTATACGACTCAAATCGCGGATCAAAAAGATTACCATCAGGTGAAACAGCACGCGCTGCTGACACGCGATACAGCGGTAAAGCACCAGAAACCCCAAACACCTCTCGTCGTTCTTCGTGAGTATCGTGCCATTCTTTTCCTGCATCAATCTCAATAAACCGACGATTACGTAGCCGTGCCAATCCGAGTGAATCAATCTGAATGCTCAAACTTTTTTCTAACCCCTCGCGTGGAATACGCCCAAACTCCCACCGCATCAAGCGCGGACTGACGGCGGCATATTCTGGGTGAGTATCTAATGTTTGCACCATTTTTTCGAGGCACTCTGGTGTAAGATACATATCTTGATTCACCAAGAGCACATACTCTTCGCTCACCTGCTGAAATAACTGATTATGCCCACCAGCAAATCCAACGTTGACCGAAGTACGTACAAATTCAACCGGCCAGGGCACCTGCTGAAGCTCTTTCGCAAGACATTCTGTCGTAGCATCAGCCGAACCATTATCAAGCACCCGTAACACCGCATCGCGATACGACTGCTGGCGCAGTGAGGCGAACAAATACGGAATATATCGCGCACCATTCCAGGTGACGAGCTGTATCGCAAGACGCGCCATACTTAGCGTTTACTAAAAAAACTCCACTTCCAAAGATACGTCACCAAACTCTTAAAAAACTGCTTACGTTTCCACCACACTGGTCGCTTAGCAAAACTCCGTCCCACCAAATCAATCGCCACTACGTCTGGTAGGTAGCGAACTTCATACCCATGATGATAAGCTTCTTTGCACACATCAACATCTTCAAACCAAATAAAATAACGGGGGTCAAACGCAAAACCAAGCATGATCAAAAACGACCGGCGTGCCATGAGACATGATCCACGCACCGAATCAACCACCTGCTCTTGGTGCGGATCAAACCCTTTCATGCGGTACCGCTCCACCACTGCCGGAAAAATTTTGCGTAGAAAAGTAAGAGCAACGAGCTGGTTTCCGAGCGTCGGAAATCGCCGCGGCAAAGCTTCTACATCAACTGTTCCATTCATATCAATGAGCCGCGGCCCGCTGAGCACTGCGTTCGGCAGCAGTTCCATTTTTTCTATCCAGGCAGCAAGCGAGTCGGGAATAAGCAGGGTGTCAGGATTTAGAAAAAGCACGTACTCACCGCGCGATGCCTGATATCCCACATTATTGGCGTACGCAAAACCACGATTGATTTTATTAACAATCAAACGAACGGTTGGATATGCTTCACGAATTTTGAGAACTGTTTCATCGTACGAGCCGTTATCAATAATAATCTGCTCATACTCAAGCTCTCCGGCGGCCGCTTCAACCGAGCGCATTTGCTCAACAATATGTTCGGCTGAATTCCAGGTGACGGTGATAATTGATAGTTTCACATTATTTTTTCAATTCCTCCTTGAAAAAATCAACAAACGGAATGGCAGTTGGGTCAATCCCCTCTACCAAAGCTGCATAATAACTCACATAACTGGTCAAGACAAGAGCTTCAACCACCTGCTCAAACGCCGTTTTTTCGACCAACTCGATCGTCTCGTAACGTATGGTATTGCGTTCGAGCACTGAGCGCGTTACCGCAAACCGTTTCAAAATTTTTTCATCATAGAGCGCTGATTGCACAAGCACCATCAGCACATGATCGCGATTAGCCACCGGCTGCATCATGCCTTCCATCAAATGATGGTTCAGCTCAGGAATAGCAAAATAGCCCGCAAACCGTTTGGCATTTTCATTGGTTTGGTTGGCGCCAATATGTGCACTCCCGACCAGGTGCTCGGCCCCGACATACCAGATACTGCGCCCCGGAGTTTTGGCCGCGAGCTGCTTGGCGGGATTTTTTTCGGTCGGCGTATCAACCCCAAACCGATCACTCGCACGCGCGATCACATCAACTGCTCGCTGCAAATCTTTGGTGGTAAACGGCACAAATTTAAGTTTGGCCAACAGCGAAAGCTGACCGATGAGCGAATACCCGAGCCCCATCCGCGGTGAGCGGCACGGATTTTTATCGGTTGAAAAAACGAGTACGGGAATTTTGAACTTACGGCTCCACTCGACAAGTGACCCATCAGAACTAATCGACATAACCAAAGCCTTCTTTTTGCGAGCAAGACTAAAACAAGAGAGCGCTTCTTCGGTTGTACCAGAATAACTCGACACTACAACAAGAGTTTGTTTACCAACGTACGCCGGTAATGTATAGCCATTAATAATTTCAAACGGCACGGCAAGCTTGGCGGCAAACAGGGTTTTAATAGCATGTGACGCAAGAGCTGATCCACCCATGCCGCACACCACAATCTGCTTGGATTTGGTATACGACGCCGGGATTTTTACTCCTTGCGCTTCAGCAAAAACACTTTTCATTTGCTCAGACAACAGCTCGATGCTGGCCAGCATGTTTTGCGAATCAAGCTCTTTAATTGCTTCGATGGAGTCGAGGATGGCGGGTGACATAAGAACAATGACAAGAATATAGTGGTATGGTAGCACTCGGCGTGAACTGTGTCTAAACTGTGTCAAAATACGAAAAAATCTACTGATTCTTTTTTAAAACAGCGTATCGTTTCATCGTCGAGCGTGCCGCCTCGGCAATTGGTCGCATAGTAACACCTAATTTCTCAAGATTATGCGATTGCATTTTGTTAGTTGAGCGTTTTTTTGCTGCCAAGCCAGCTGTGACCAGCTCGTCTTCGCTAATCCAGGTTGGGTTCTTACTACTATCCACAAACTCACGGTAGAGCTCGATGATCTCGCGATGTTTGATCGTCCCGGGATTGGTAACATGAAAAATTCCTTCTCCGCGTTTTTGCAACAATTGATAAAAAACCGAAATCATATCCTCGATCACGGTCACGCTGTTTTCAACATCGATAATTTTGTCGTACTGCGCCAATTTATCAATTATGTTAAACGATGAGGGCACATCGTCCATCGGCATGCGGATACGCGCAATTCCCACGTTTGGCAATACCGAAAGCGCCAAATCAGCCGCGTACTTGGCTTTAGAATACACGGCCGACGGATTACCAAAATCACTTTCGCACCATCCGGCTGGGTCGGGTGATGCACCATAAAAAACACACCCCGAACCAATGTGTAACAAATATACACCACGGGCCTGGCAGGCTTCGGCAATCATGATCGGGAGCATCGTATTTCCCACAATAGTTTCAAGCTGATGTGTTTCGCACCAATCAACATTGGGTTTTCCGCGCACCCCGGCCGCATTCAAGATTGCGTCTGGCTGGTGGAGATCAATAAGCTTGAGAACATCTTCAGCACTCGTCACTCGCCCCTGTGCCACCACTGCTTCGTCTTTCCAGGTTTCTGCAGAGCGGGTGCCGACATAGCCTTTACCGATAATGAGGATTTTCATATTATTCCTTCGAATCAAAATAATAATGATACACTGTCGAGCTTACAATCTCAATTTTTGCACTAGGCCCTCGAAATTCATTTGTATTTTTGCTAAAAAACTGATCATCACTCGTTAAAAAACCTCGAGCGCCTTCAACAACATAGGCAGTACCTTCATTATTAATATATACCTGCACCGCCCCAACCCCCAACCGCTCATCAAACGGAAGTTGCACACCGTTCACTACATAAAACGGACCAAACAGCGCAATCCACGCCCCCGAATTACCAACTTGTATTCTCCTGAATATGGGATTTATAACAAAATGAAGTCCATTTTGACTCATACCAAAACCATTTTTCTCATTCAGGAACAATAATGAAGCATAATCTATCGGCGCTGTAGCATTCACGGGAAAGGGTAAGCTAGAGACCAGCTCGCCGTTTAACCAATATTCCACAGCATGAGGAACATTGCACGGGTTATTAACGACCCCTCCTCTCCACGAATTTTTGTAAGGCGTGTACCTTACGAGCACTGACCGAGTTGTGCAATTTCTTGACTCACCTAAGAGTATCACGTCTGAACATGCCGCTAAACGAAATCTTTCGAGCTCTTTTTTTGTTTCAGGACATTGCGCTATCGGGCGAAGATACTCTTCTCGGTTAACCGGAGTCGATCCCCAACCACCAGCAGCCACATACCTTTTTTTATCTTCTTCTACAGATGGAGCCGTCGCAACACTGCTCGTCATAAAAGTAACTCGATTTCCACCATCGACCAGTTTCATGCCTGATATATGATCTAATCCTCGATATACAACTTTGCCATCATGCTCAAGAACAAACTCACGCGAGCTACTCGCAAAAATAGCCGCATAATGCCCGTTATTAAAAATCACACTAAACGGAAAACCCTGATTAGGAAATTGTGATTCAAACCAAGTGTCGTGATAATTAAACGGCATCGTTGAGAAACCCTCCGGTATAGGAATTTTAACATCCTTGACCATCACTTTACCCACAAATGGTGGTGGGTTAGACAGAGACGAAACAGTATCTTTAAGCTGCGGCCATGTCTCAAAACTACGGGTTGAAGAAAATCCACTATCAATAGATTGTCCCTTTTGGCGCGTTGGCCACACAGCACACCCACTCATTATAAAACAAACCACACCCAGCAATATTAAATTTTTTTTTACATTCATAACGTCGTTTGAAAATTTCTTAATTTTTCTCGCATCGCACTATCTGCGTTATAATCTACCGCCTTACTAAATAGCAACACCGTCATTCAGCATTTTTTTGGCCAACTCTATCGCTGTCTGACCTGTTCTTGGTTTTCTTGCTCTATTGATTTATTTCTTTCCATAGATTTTGATCAAACAAGTAATTGGGTGACGAGCGCAATCATCTGCTCTTTCTCTTTTGGATCACTTTGTGCAATCAGAAGCGCGAGCGCGACGAGCGCATGATCACCAGTCTTTTTCTTACCATGCGGTAGAAGAGTGGTCTGTTTTGTTCCAAACAAAATAAACATAA
>JBPOHP010000159.1:0-6005 GCA_052035445.1 Candidatus Magasanikiibacteriota bacterium | reverse complement strand
GATACAGGCCATACTGGGCAACCCCCAAACGTTGCAGCACTATTCGTGTTACGATCAGCGTCACCATAAGAGGTACCACAAAACCTACCAAACTATAGAAGGCATTCATAATTGGATGGCGAGCTGGCGCAACTGACATACCAAAAAATCAATTAGAAGAGACTAGGGATTGGACAATGCGACACACTTCACGAAGACCATCTGCAAGTAAAATTTGAGGCTTCCAACCAAGAGATTCAAGTCTCGATACATCAAGAACTTTTCGAGGTGTACCATCAGGTTTCTGCGTATTCCACACAATCTCTCCGGTAAAACCGGTTATCACAGCAATGAGTTCAGCCAATTCTTTAATCGTAATATCTTCTCCTGTGCCTACATTCAAAAACATCCGTCCAGCTTCATTATCGTCTGGAGTGGGCTCAAACGCATCAAGCATAATCATCACGGCCCGTGCCAAATCATCAACATGCAAAAATTCTCGTCGGGGAGCACCTGTTCCCCACACCTCAACCTGTGGCTGGCCTCGTCGAACTGCTTCTACAAATTTCCGCATGAGTGCCGGTATAACATGCGACGTGGTAAGATCAAAATTATCATTCGGTCCATACAAATTCGTCGGCATCGCCGCCACAAACCGGGTACCGTATTGACGATTATAACTCTGACACAACTTGATTCCTGCAATCTTAGCAATTGCGTACGGTTCATTGGTCGGTTCTAAATACCCCGATAAAAGATACTCCTCTTTGAGAGGTTGTGGAGCGTTTTTTGGATAAATACATGACGACCCCAAAAAAACTAACTTCTCAACACCGTGAACATATGCCTCATGGATAACATTAGTTTCCATGATCAAATTCTGGTAGATAAACTCAGCGGGAAATTGATTATTAGCCATGATTCCCCCCACTTTTGCCGCAGCCAATACCACGTGTGATGGCTTCTCGGTGGCGAAAAAATGCTGCACTGCCCTTTGATCGGTAAGATCAAGCTCTTGATGGGACCTGGTTATAATCTTAGAAAAACCAGCGGCGCTGAGTTGACGCACTATTGCAGAACCAACTAAACCTCGATGTCCAGCTACATATATTTTTGCGTCGTTTGGTACCATACACACGGTTTAATGATTATGATTTTTTCTCCGCCTCGACCATAATTCGTACCAATTCTTTGAAGGTTACTTTTGGCTCCCAACCCAATATTTTTTTTGCTTTTGCGTAATCACCGAGTAAGAGATCGACTTCAGCCGGACGGAAATAACGTTCATCAATAGCAATAATCGTTTTTCCGGTTTTAGCATCAATCCCTCGTTCCGCTAAACCAGATCCTTGCCAGGCAATCGAATAACCAAAATAGGGCGCTGCTTCTTCAATAAACTCCCGCACGGTGTGGGTTTCGTTAGTAGCAAGTACATAATCATCAGGTGCTGTGTGCTGTAACATCCGCCACATACCTTCCACATAATCAGGTGCATAACCCCAGTCGCGTTTCGCATCAACATTACCCAAATACAAGCACTCCTGCTTTCCTCGAGCTATAGCCGCAAGCCCAGCGGTAATTTTTTTGGTAACAAATGTTCCGCCGCGACGAGGTGATTCATGATTAAACAGAATACCGTTACAAATAAACAAATTATATGATTCACGATAATTGACTGCCAACCAATAGGCGTACACTTTAGCACACGCATACGGACTTCGCGGATAAAAAGGTGTGGTTTCAGTCTGTGGGACTGCCTGCACTTTACCAAACATCTCCGATGAAGAAGCCTGGTAAAAACGCGTCTTTGATAGTCCGGATTCGCGCAACGCCTCGAGGAGGCGTAACGTTCCTAGCGCATCAATATCGCCTGTATACTCTGGCATATCAAAACTAACCCGCACATGACTTTGTGCACCCAAATTATAGATTTCGTCAGGTCTTACTTCGCGCATGATACGATTGACCACCGAAGCGTCAGACAAATCGCCGTAGTGCAAAATAAGCCGCCGGTCTTCGATATGAGGATCCTGATAGATGGTATCAAGACGCTCGGTATTAAAAGAGCTCGAACGACGAATCAAACCGTGCACCTCATAGCCTTTACTGAGCAGGAGTTCGGCCAAATACGATCCATCTTGCCCCGTGATTCCGGTAATAAAAGCTCGTCGCATATTATTTTTTCTTTTTTACAGGTGTTGTTGTAGTGGAAGTTGTCGAAGGTGGTGGAATAAGGAGTTGACTAACAATCCGCTGATCCTCAAAATTAAAGTTGGCACCAGCAACCTCACCTTCTGCAATAGTTTTTTTACTCGCTGCAAAGTCGCCCATAACTCGCTGAATATAAGCGATGCGCCAATATGTTTCTCCAATCTTGGGATTAGAGGCACGAGCGCGAGCCAATAAATCAAGGGCTTCCTGATTCTTACCTAAATACAACTTGATAATGGAGAGAGAGAAAATCAATTGTTGTCGATCCTGAGACATGCTAAGCGCGTGCGTCATAACACTTTCAGCTTCTTGCATTGCGGTCAAATTACGTGTAGCAAGCGCTTGATTCTGCAATAATTCTGTAAGCATGAAGTGTAATCTAATATCGAGAGGGTGTAGAACAATGTTTTTCTGCAAGGTCGAGTAAGCAATATCAAAATAGGCTGTACGCGTTTCATCTTTAAGTCGCATCGATATCTGTAATTCTGGATTATTTTGACTTGTCAAAATACCAGAAATAGTTCGGGTAACATCAGTTCGAATATCGTCAACATGCGGCGAATAATCTATTGCCAAAGTTTGTTTAACATCTTCAATCGCTAATTCAGGTGAGGTTTGGATATTGCGCAGAGTTTGCAATGTCGCCCTATTCGCACGAGCTGGTTGGATGTTAAAAATAATAATACCAAGCACAACAACAACTCCTGCGAACACATACGAACCACCGCCCAGTTTTCGATCTTCTCGAACGGATACTGGATGTGTAGGTGTACTTAATCTATTAAGTAGCCCAAGCCAGAAAAAGAAGTACAGGTAGGAAGTTATATTTTCAAAGACAGTAACATTTTGCACTAAGTGCGCTACTAAAAACGCACCTCCGACGATAAAAATATGACGGTCGATAAGTTGGCGTCGATAGGCTCGAACTAGACAAAAAAAGGCGGTTCCAAAAATACCTAAGTACGTAATGATACCCACTGTTCCTTGCACTGCCATGGTATTTACAATGATGTTATGCGCATTATCAAACCATGTTTCACCATAACCAAAATTAAGTGAACGCGGATCGTAGTACTTATTAAATGCAAAATAATAATTATTTGGCCCCCACCCAAATACTGGTTTTTCTTGCCAAGCTTTGATAGCTATCTGCCAAGCAATATAACGTGGGCTACTTTTGAAATCAGACCACGAAGTATTTACCGCTCGCCCAACCGCAGGAATGCGTTGTACAAAAGTTGTTGATCTGAAGGCAAATAAAATACCTATCACCACAACAAATACTAGCCCTGCCATTCCGATGCCAAGCTGCACTCGAGGCTGATTTTTAAGAGTCACAGTGTAGGCAATCAAGGCGCACGCCATACCAGCAGCAAGACCTAACACAGAACCACGGGTTCCGCTAAAAAACATACCCCCTAAACCTAAGAGGCCCATCACCACGTAAGCAATTTTCCAGGCTCTTACTTCTTCTTTAAGGAATAAAAGAAGTGAAACTGCGGTCAAAAATAAACCGTATCCGCCCATGTAAATTGCATTACCAAGCGTTCCAATAACACGAGAATCACCTTGATTTAAGAGAAATGTTGGCTTGAGAACCTGAACGAACCCGATGGTCATAACGAGTGAACCCGCAACAAGAAATACCCGCAACATTCGCCGCCAAATAGTCCAATCATTTCCGATAGCCACGAGCACCACATAATACATTGCATAATGCACAAGGGTGAACATACCGAGCATACGCTCATGATTATCCCAAAAACTATGATATGGATCTACCCCGACGAATGTTGAAACAGAGAAACTAGCAATAAATAGTAGGACAATGCTGGTAATCGGTGTGAAACGCGGACGATAGGCTGACCAGTTAAGCGCCAGCAATAAGGCGTACATTCCAAACATGGCAAAAATTAACGATCTCAAAACAACTACCTTCGGAACAATAAACGGAAAAATAAACGACGATGGCGCCACGATCAATGGTACAAAAAAGGAAAGATAGATTAAACCTTTCAAGCACGATTCTAGTGTTTTTTTGGAAAACATATACGCAAAAATAAGCCTAAAACGTTGCTATTGTACCTAGGTTACCAAGCGTCTGTCAAACCGATACCAAAACCCTCCCGGTTGCCCGGGAGGGTTTGGCTCAGAAAGAATTTCTTCTTCCAGAAACAGCTAACCACCTATTACTGAGTCACAGCGTGACCAGTGATTGGGGTACTGAGTGAGATCATGTTTGGATCAGCAGGAATTGGCGATACAGTGCCATTTGTCTGATCGTTCCAGCCCCAGCCAGTAAGCTGAGTACCGATCGAAATGTTCGAAACGTTCTGAGCTTGGGAGAACCAAGGAGTAACGTCGAAGACGATTACGAAGGTACGAGCGTTAGCTGCACCAGCCGATACTTTCACTCCATCAGACGTGCCAGGCATGTTCACCGCAACGTTCGTCACGTTACCAGAACATGAACTGTTAGAGCAGGTCATAGGAATCGTACCAGAAGTAGCTACTACATCTACGAGCGTAGACGGCGAAGCCGGGTTCGTAGCGTAGATAGTAAAGGTAGCAGTAGATACAGATGTAGTAACACCACTCAAAGCAAAGTTAAAGCTGAGCCTACTTACAACTGCATCACCCTGGTTAGAAGCGGTGAAGGTATAACCACTGACATAGGTCTTCTGGTTAAGAACCGTAGCTGAGTAACCTTGTGGGATAGTAGGAGCAGATACAACACTCGAGAAGATCGAGCGGAAGAGACTGAATGTATTGCCCTTAAGCGTGGTGGCAGCATTACCAATAACAGACGATGCAACACCCTGGTAGGTCACTGTCGTGATACCAACCGAAGAAGTTACAAAGTAGGTTACAGTATGTACGCCAGAGGATTGAATATTATCCCATGTGTTAGCATCAGCGTAGACATCAACTTTAACCGACTGATTTTTGGCGATAACCAAGTTAGAACCAGCGTTATTTATACCAGCCCAAACTAAGCTGAACGGAATCGTGGTGTTATTAGCATCAAGATTCGTAGCCATACCATAGGTAACTCCGTTTACTACCAAGCGGTAGTTTACGAAGGCCTGAGGAGCTGAAACAGGGAAGGCGGCATTATTCGTCGAAGTTACACGAAGGTAAACATCGCGAACCTGGATATCTTCACTGGAAGAGCCGTCAAGCTGGAAGGTAGCAAGTTTGATACCTGTGGTACCCATTGCTACATACTGGCTATTTGGCTGAGATCCAGCAGTTGAGATCGAGAGCGTGCCGTTAGGCTGAACCGATGTAGCTGGTGAATTAACAACAGCTGCTGGAACACCTGTAACAGACTGATTGGTAGCTAAGGCAATAGCCGAGATACCACTCGCTGGGATCATGACAGCTGGGCTAGCAGTCGGATAACCGAATGAAGCACCGGTCAAGACATCAGCATAAGCATCAACAACGAGCTGACCACCCTTGGTAATAGTTACCGGAGAAGTGAGGCTGAAGTTGTATGAAGTACCACCAGAGATTGTGGACTGGGTGGTACCAACCTGAGTTGTACCGATCATCAAGCGGAGATTCTGGAATGCAGCGCCTGCAGTCGTTGAAGCCTGGAGAGTGATGTTTGATACTGTCACATCAGAAGCCGAACCGGCAGTGATGGTGAAGGAACCGATTTTAGCACCAATCTGACCAGCAACTACGTTGTTCTGTGTGCCGTTACCAGCAACAGTAAGAAGCGTAGCGTTAGCAACCAAGAGGTTACCAGATTGGTTAGCAGGTGTGATGTTGGCCAAGGAGGTAAAGCCCTGAGCAGTCAAACTAGC
>JBPOHP010000042.1:0-6078 GCA_052035445.1 Candidatus Magasanikiibacteriota bacterium | reverse complement strand
GTCTACAGGACAAAAAATTACTGTAGTTTATAAGAATTGTAAAGCAAGTATCATAGATGACAATCAGTGTACACAACTTAAAAAAGATTCAGATCAATATTACAAAACAAATTTTCCAAGCAGTACGTTTGACGCCGGTTCGACTTATACTGATTCTAGTAGACCAACATTTGAGATTCGTAAACCGATTATCAATATTCTGATTCCAGATCTCAAATTCAGTGATGTACGGACGACGACGGATGATGAAGGGAATGTGGTGATTCCCTGGATTGGTGAGTATATCGCAGCAGTCTACCGCTTAGCGGTAGGGGTAGCGAGTATTTTGGCAGTTGTGCTCTTGATTCGCGAGGGTGCACTCATAATTCTTTCGGGTGGTGGTGAAGAAAAAATAAATGGTTATCGCAATATCATCCGCATCATGCTTGGGTTGGTGCTGGCTTGGAGTTCGTACGTAATTCTTTATAACATCAATAGTAGTTTGGTAAGTTTTCGGCCGCTGCAGATTAAATATGCGCAGATTGTAACGGTAGACGAAGCTGCGGAACCGGTTTCTGACAAGCCATATACCTATCAAGTTGGCGCAAATAATGTGCCGTATTTTGCACAGTGGGAGGGTTTTTGGGCAAAGATGAAGCCGGGTGTCGCAGAGTGGTCATTTTCTGGTGCTACGAATAGATGTACCACTATTTCCGACCGTGGTTGTGGTCCGACAAGTTTAGCTATGGTGCTTAAATTCTATGGTCAAGATGTGACCCCGCTTGATACGTCTCGGTGGGGATTGGGGTGTACTGGAGCCTGGCAGCCAGGTGACACTATGGATAAATTTTCCATGCGTTGGCCGGATATGAAGGGTGAGTCAATCAGAGCAAGTAAGCCCGAGACTGTTCGTCGAAAATTAATGTCTTTACTTTTGAAAGGAAAACCAGTGATTTTTAATTGCATCCCCTGCACAGGATTAAATATTAGTGGTCAGCCGTTTAGTCGTAAAGATAAAAAAACAGGTCAAATAAAATATCAGTATGATGGGCATTATGTTGTTCTGACAGGTATCGTAACATCAGGATATTCAGATGCTAGTGATCCAGAAAGTGTTGTTATCGCTGTTAATGACCCTGGTTCAAATCCATCAAACCGTATTCGTACTATGACATTAGCGGAAGTGATGAAAAATCATAATGTTTCTGTTTATGTCGATAAAAAAGATGATTTTCAGTCGGTCAATGATAGTAAATGATGGGTATGAAAAGTTCGGTAGTATTTGAATGCACCGCGTGCGGCGCCCAGTTCACTAAGTGGACCGGGCGCTGTTTAAGTTGTGGCAAGTGGGGGACAATACCGGAGAGTGGGCAGATGGTCAGCGGTCAACAGTCAACGGTCAACAGTCCTACGACGAAACCGCTGACGCCGACGGCGCTTTCAGCCGTTCAGCAGAAAAATGTTGAACGGGTGGGGACAACGATTGGTGAACTTGATCGTGTACTTGGTGGTGGTGTGGTGCCGGGTAGTCTGGTACTTCTCGGCGGTGCGCCAGGAATTGGCAAGTCCACGCTCGCTTTGCAGATGGCCTGCGCCGTAAAAGGGACGCTCTATGTTTCGGGCGAAGAATCAATTGAGCAGATCAAGCTCCGGGCTAACCGCCTGTCTGCACATGATGGGGTGCTCAAATTGCTTAGCGCTAACGAGCTCGAGCCGATCTTGGCAACCGTTATTCACGAAAAACCGAGCCTGGTTATTTTGGATTCTATTCAGACGGTGACGACCGAGGATGTTGATGGAGAAGCCGGGAGTGTGAGCCAGATTCGGGCGTGCACGGTCAAACTATTGGAAGTTGCTAAACAGCACCACATTCCGTTTATTATTATTGGCCATGTTACCAAAGACGGTAGTGTTTCGGGGCCAAAAACACTTGAACACTTGGTGGATACGGTACTGTATTTTGAGGGTGATCGACAACATTTTTATCGGCTGTTGCGCGCTACTAAAAATCGGTTTGGCGCTACCGATGAGGTGGGGGTTTTTCAGATGACTGGGGCGGGTTTGGCGGAAGTGCGTAATCCGTCGGCCGCTTTTTTGAATGATCGCTCAGCTGCGTCATCGGGGAGTGTGCTTACCTGCCTGATGGAAGGGACGCGGGCGCTGCTCGTAGAAGTCCAGGCACTCGTCACCAAGACTGCTTTTGGGTACCCCGTGCGCAAAGCGAGCGGGTTTGATCTTAATCGGTTGCACGTGCTTTTGGCCGTACTCCAGAAACGCGCTGGTTTGCCGCTTGAGCAGTACGATGTGCATGTAAATATTGTTGGTGGTATTGAAGCCGAAGAGCCGGCAGCGGATTTGGCAGTCGCGCTGGCGATTGCCAGTAGTTTTAAAGATAAAGTGCTCGGCAATGACATGGTTGCTTTTGGTGAGATTGGGCTTGGTGGCGAAATTCGGGCGGTGCCGCAGACGGAAAAACGACTTAAAGAATGTGAACAACTGGGGCTCAAGCGCGTGCTTTTGCCAGGACACAAAATGGATATAACGAAAGGAAAATTGAGCGTGGTAACGATTGGAAATTTGACGGAGATTATTAAGCATACTTAGAGGTTTGCTGTGACCAAGGTTTCGTGGTATTGTTTTTTCCGAACTCTAGAGAGAGGTTTCTCATGTCCCACCTACGATTGATCCGCACTTTTGAACAACACCGTCGGTGGCTGGAGAGTATCGGTTGCCAGAACGGCATTGTCTTTGATCTTGATGAGGTGGTTTTCAAAACCTACCTCAACTGGTTTGGTCGTGCTGAGTGCAAGTTTGGTAATCCGCGTGGTTTAACGGTGGAACAGGCGTTTGCCAGCGGTATGTACTTGCAAGAATACTGGAATTTCTCCGAAGCGCACGAGTTTTTTCTCGAATTGTCCGCCTCGGATGATGTCTACGACGAGATCGAACTTTTTGAAGGGGTGATCGAACTTTTGCATTTCGTTGCTCGTCGCGTGCCCCTTGTTGGTTATTTCACGGCTCGTCCGGAGACCTCGTTTGAACGAACCTGGGCGCGACTCGAGCGTGAAGGGGCGCCGATGGCACCGCTTATCATGCGCCCAATTGAGATTCCGCTCTTGGCTGGCTCGAAATGGAAAGCCGATGGTCTGCGACAGGTCTTTCCGTACGTTCGGCAGATTGCGGATGATAGCCGAAAGCTGCCCGTGTATTTGGGCAGCGACTATCGCGGCACCGTCTACGTCATTGGCGCAACCGATGTTGATCATCCGGGGATGGACGTGCGAGCGTGTCCGACCATCCACGCTTTGCGTGATCATGTGTGATCGAAGGTAATTAGTAAGGCGGTCTTTGCTCATGAAGCTTAGTCAGGTAATACTTACCTCGCGGCTTCATGAGTTTTTTATGTGATCTAAAATTATTCAAAATGCGCTTGTGTTTCCCAATCGCTGACGCGTTTTATAAGTAGAGGAAATTCTGAGAGACGGGGGGCGAGTGAACGGGCGCTGTCGCGGGCAAGTTTAACAAGCTCGGTGTCGGTCAGTTTGGCGAGCCGCAATTCTTGCATGCCGCTTTGTTCGAGGCCATACACTTGGCCAGGGCCGCGGATTTCTAAATCTTTTTCGGCGAGTTTGAATCCGTCGCGGCAGGTTTCAAAAAATTTTAGACGCTCGGCTGATTTTGGTGAACGCGAATCGGTAAAGAGAAAACAGTACGATTGATGATCGCTGCGACCAACCCGGCCGCGAAACTGGTGTAGTTGTGCCAGACCGAAACGTTCAGCACCTTCAATCATCATGACCGTGGCGTTCGGAATATTAACACCTACTTCAACCACCGACGTGGAAACAAGAATCTGAAGTTCATTGGCAGCAAATTTTTTCATGACTGAATCTTTTTCATCGCCTTTCATTTTGCCGTGCAAAAACCCCACCTGGAGCTCGGGGAAAATGATTTCAGATAATTTTTTATATTCACTCATCACGGTCTTTTTTTCTGAGGTAGCATCAAATAGTGAGCGTTGCGGTAGTTCGTCTTCGGAGGGTTCTTCAAGCGTGATAAGCGGACAAATAACAAAAACCTGCCGACCTTTTTGCACTTCAGCACGAATGAAATCGTAGGCTTTTTGGCGGTTGTGCGCTTCAACGAGACGAGTGGCAATTGGTTTGCGGCCAGCGGGGAGTTCGTTCAGCATCGATACCTCAAGATCGCCGTAGATCATAAGAGCGAGTGAGCGGGGGATAGGGGTGGCAGTCATACTCAGAAAATGCGCGTGCTCACCTTTTTCTTTGATAGTGCGACGTTGCTCGACACCAAATCGATGCTGTTCGTCGACGATGACGAGTCCCAGATTGTTAAACTCTACGCCGTCTGAGAGGAGGGCTTGGGTGCCGATGATGAGATCAAGATTACCTTGGCGAGTGTGTTCTAAAAAAATTTTTTTACTGATCGGGGCAGAGGTTCGGTCGACAGTCAACGGTCGACCGTCGACAGTCTTAGTGATCGACAACTGACTATCATTAGTTGGTTGTTGACTGCTGACTGTTGTCTGTTGACCGATTCGCCCCTCTGTTCGGCGTTGCGTTCTCGTGTAGAGCCCGATTCGTACTCCGTGCGGAGCGAGTTGTTTACTCAGAGATTCAAAATGTTGGGCAGCCAAAATTTCGGTGGGCACCATGAGCGCGCTTTGGAATCCGCCACGAGCGGCATTAAGAATGGCGAGCGCGGCTACGAGAGTTTTGCCCGAACCTACGTCGCCCGAGAGCAGACGATTCATAGGGGTTGGTTTTTCCATGTCTTGAATAATTTCCCAGGCACTGCGGCGTTGACCAATCGTGAGACTGAATGGTAATCCAGCAACGAAAGTTTTGATAGTTTCTTCTTGAAACGGAATAGCGGGTGCGCTCGCGACTATGTGCGTTTGGCGTAACAGCGCTGCGTGCAGCTGTACCAAAAAAAGTTCATCAAATTTGAGGCGGCGAAGTGCTTTTTCGGCAGCTTCCGGAGTTTCGGGCTGATGAATATCGTGGAGCGCTTGCCCGAGGGTGATGATGTTCGCGGAGGCGCGAAGTTCGTCAGGCAAAAAATCTCGAACAGTTTCGGTAAGGGGGAGGATGAGTACGACGAGTGAGCGCAGGGTTTTTTGGGTGAGGCCTTGGGTGAGTGGATAGAGTGCGGCGAGTCGAGCTGATGATCGTTCGGTATCAGTCGTGGCTCGCTCAAATGTGGGACTGAGCATGATGGGGCCGAGATGATCGAGGGTAATTTTTCCAGACAAAAAAACAACATCACCGGCGACAAGAGTTTGGCCGATGTAGGGTTGGTTGAACCACATGATGCGTAAACGACCGGTTTCATCAGCGGCGAGACACTCGGTAAAAGTGCGTCTCGTACGCATGCTTTTTTTGTTCGCGATGAGTTCGATGCGGGCTTTGATAGTAACCTGTTCGCCTACCACGAGATCACGAATATGGGCAAGTTTACGAAAATCTTCGTAGCGGGTGGGAAAATACCATAGGAGATCGCGAACGGTCGTAAGGCCTAGTTTGGCCAAGTTTTTTTTGAGCGTGGCGCCAACGCGGGGGAGGGTGGTAAGTGGCGACGAGAGAAGCATGTTAATTCTTCATCAATTCTGCTTTAAAATATTCTTCGTACATTTCCCAGAATGTCATGAAGAGGGAGGCAAATATGGGGCCGATCAAGAAACCTGAAATACCAAAGAGGGCGATGCCACCGAGTGTTGAGAATAAAATAAGAAGTGGGTGCATTTTTATTTCCTTGCCGACGAGTAATGGGCGTAGAAAGTTGTCGATGGTACTAATTATGGTTGCGCCAACAACAAATACCATGACTGCCTGCCAAATATGTTCGGTAGCGAGAAGGTAAATGCCAGCCGGAATCCAGACTAGCGCGGCGCCAGCACCCGGAATAACTGAAGTAAATAAGGTGACAATTCCCCAAATAACCGCACTATTTATTCCCGCTATTGCGAGAATTACACCGGTGAGTACACCTTGTACTCCACCAATAAGTACGGTGCCTCGTATCATCGAACTGGCTGTTGAGGTGAATTTATTATATAACGACAGCTCTCGGTTGGAT
>JBPOHP010000076.1:0-4154 GCA_052035445.1 Candidatus Magasanikiibacteriota bacterium | reverse complement strand
GCCACAATCACCTGTGGGCCGCCGTAGAGCGCATTATGCTGTCCAACATAACTGTCACCACCATAAATCGCGGCCACTTTTATGAGCGGCATGTCGGCCGCAAACGCTTTGATGTCTTTGCTAATTTGTAAACATAATTCACGCGTTGGGCACAAAATCAGTACTTGTGGTTTTTTGAGTTTCTCATCAAGCTGCGAAAGTACCGGTAAACTAAACGCGCCGGTTTTGCCCGTACCCGTTTGCGCGAGCGCGATCAAATCTTGGCGTGACGCAAGAATATGTTCAATACTGGCACTCTGAATGGCGGTCGGCGTCGTAAAACCCATCTTGGTGAG
This sequence comes from Candidatus Magasanikiibacteriota bacterium, assembly GCA_052035445.1. Classification (GTDB taxonomy): domain Bacteria; phylum Patescibacteriota; class Patescibacteriia; order Magasanikbacterales; family GWA2-37-8; genus CAZQUL01. Next base: position 3,819 of record JBPOHP010000076.1, on the reverse strand, counting down.
CGCGCTTTGAAGTTCGGGGCGCAACCCAATACTATTAAACGTAGTAGTCATATGTCAAATATCTACATAATCTCGAACTTCTACAGAATGTATATCTGGAGACAAATCACTCGAGTCATGTAAAAAAAGAATTTATAAGCTAAAACTATACCTTTTTTTGCGGGATTTGTCAATAATTGCGCTGTCTTTGAACGTTTTAAGATAAGCGACTCTCTTTTCTTTTTATGATTTTATGTCTACACTAAGACGTGCTTAGATTATTGTTATCTTGTTTTGTATGGTTCAAGGTTTCGCATTATTACGACGTGTTACATATAAAGTTTTGTTAGGTTCAGGTTTTGTAGCTTCGGGTTGGGGGTGGTATCACTTGAGTAAGCATAACATTCCGGTTCTTGTAGCGTCGATTATAGGTATTATGGTTGGTATGGCGATTGTTTTTGTTATCGGTAGTGTGTGCCTGGAATGGTTAGCGCGTCGTTGTGATCGACATATGTTTTGGCAACACCTGATACGCGAGCGTTTGGATGGTTTATTTTTTGTCACGAGCCTCTTGTTCGTTATTTTTTTCTTTAAGAATGAGTTGGTGAGTGTGGTTTATTTGCTCGCATGGATACCACTCGTTTTTTGGTACATTCACCGAATGTTGGCAGATCATCCACATGCTCATGATTGGCAACGTGTACATCGGATAGTTGGAATAGTGGTTTGGGGTGTGTGTGCGTTTCAGTCACTGGTGCAGCTGACGGCTTATCATTATTACATTCTTGATTCTAATATTAAATTTTTTAATATCGTACTATTCCGTGCAGTTGCGATGACCGGTTTTTGGCTCGCTGGATTTTCGATAGCTGCCTGGCTGTATTGGTTTTTACCACGTGGTTTTCGGTTGGTCGCTGGTAGTATTTGGTTTGGAGCTTTTATATCCTCTATTATTTTTTGGGCCGTTAATATCGGAATTTTATATTATTCTGGACTATATTTTAGCCCTTCTGCACTTGATCATGCGCATGGATCAGCTGGAGTAATTCAAAACAAGTTATCGATTGGCCTTACGCTCGGAGCGCTGGTTTTGGTAGGACTATGCGTCTACGGGGGATGTAAGATTCGTCGAATCCATCGTACGACGCCGCGTCGTGTGTGGCAGGTATACACCGCCACTCTTATTCTTTTTGGGTTTGGCACATGTTTCGGTCTCGCTTCGTTTAGAAACACACCTGAGCGTCATGTGGTGGCATCGTTTTATGCCCGATATTTCGGAACAGAAATTCCCGTGTCATTACCACAGGCATTACAGGAAAAGTTGAAAAAATTTGGTCTTTTTTATTTCCCAGATCAATTTTTTGTTACAAAGCGTGATCAATTATTTGAAGAGCGCCAGTGTGGTGTAGGATTTGCCACGTCAACAAAAAAAATGGTGTGTACTATGCCTTCGAAAATCGAAAGAAAAAAAAATATACCCAATTTAGTAATTATTTTTTTAGAATCATACTCTGCCCGATTAACTGGCCCTTATAACCCTCGTTTTTTTGGTGTGACACCAGGACTCAATGCGATGGCGACAGACCCAAATACGACAGTTTTTAAAAATTATTATAATGCGTCTACGCCAACGATAACCGGTATTATTTCAGCCCTCTGCTCCTTTTTACCTCCAACTGGTCATAATGAAATTCAAAATGATCGCAAACTACAAAGCCATCGTCTGCAGTGCTTGCCAGAATTGCTTAAGAAGTATGCTGGTTTTAAGTACGCTAATTATGTTACGGCAGTTGACAAAGATTTTGCTCATAAAGATGGTATTTTTACAAGCATGGGCGTTGATAAGGTATATGGAACTACCGAATTGGCTCAGATAATTAAAGGCGTGCCGCTCGCGTGGGGTTATTCGGATCATCAAATGTTTCCTACTTTGCTTCGCCTTATGGATGAGCGATCAAACCAGCAGCCATTTTTTATGTCATTGTCAACGGTCGATACCCATCCGCCGTTTGATTTAGCTAAAGACGAAATTCCGTACGGAGATGGGAAACAACAAGTTTTGAACGCGTTTCATACTACTGATGATGCGTTCTTTGCCTTTTGGAAAGAGTTTCGATCAAGTGTTTTTGCATCAAATACTATTGTGGTAGCAGTTGCCGATCACGCAATTTTTCCGGCAGCTCTCACTAAAGATCTTTTTCCTACTGAGGCATCTTCGCTGACTTATTATGATGAAAATGCTTTTTTACTTTACATGCCAGCATCAGTATTGCCACGAACTGTAACAATAACCGCTTCAGGTATCGATGTTGCTCCAACACTATTACAGCTTTATGGAATCAATGTAACGTCTACCTTTGAAGGGCGTTCAATTTTTGCTGATCGAGCAAACTTTCCACACATCGTTGGTATGCACGAGCTTGGACTTTACATCAACCAAGTAATGCCAAACGGAAAAAGAGAGCAATTGTATGCTGTACCCGATATGTTGGACTGTCCATCAGATATGAACATTTCTTCTTCCGCACCTCTTACGTTGTGTGAGCTCAAACTGCTCTACCGATGGAAAAGGTCTATGTTTGAACAGGGAAGATTGTGGAAACCTTAAAACCCGTTTAATATCTTTTCAAAAGTAATCTCGCAGAAGTCAGCGCTACCATTTACTCGTATTGAGCTTTCGTTCGTACTTCTTCCAGAGCTTTCTGCATTTCTCAAGTCAACCAAACGATCGTTCAACAACCCGATGTTTAGGTAGAATGACAGAAAACCGTGCCCTGACGACTTTTTCTTAAAAGGGGGAAGCAAGGGTAAAATGAGAGTTATTTCATTTTATCTTAGCCACTTTAAGGCTATCGTTACCTAGAAAATCTCCCATCCCAGCACGACCATCTCCCACACTGATTTTTCTAGCGTTTTTTTGATCAAAAAACTGACGACGAAGAGGATGGATAATGAGTGAAAATAGTATAGTAATTGCAGTTGTTGGTTAGCATTTTAACTCTCATTTGACGTATAGTACGAGATACAGTAATCCAGTCTTCTGAGGGGTTCTGCGCCTCCACAGGCTTTTTTTTCTTGCCTAAATTATACCAGCTTTTATGCCGCGCATTATTTTAGCCTCGACGTCCCCGCGCCGTAAACAAATTTTTTCATTGCTCGGACTTCCTTTTGAGACTGTTCCACACCGTTATGAAGAAGATAATAATTTACCTCTTAAACCAGAAGAGCTTGTAAAACATATAGCGTATGAAAAAGCTCGTTCGCTTGCTCGTTTGTATTCCGACGCGCTCATCATTAGCTCAGACACACTGGTAGAATTACAGGGTAAAATTTTCCCCAAACCAAAAAATAGGGAAGTGGCATTAGATATGTTGATGTCCCTTTCGGGAGCGACGCATCGGATTCTTACGGGTTATTCTATTTTTAATACTGCTACGTCAAAAAGTTTTTCAGATGTTCAAATTACCAGCATAACGTTCAAACATATAACCAGAGCGTTCGCCGAAGCGTACGTTAATCGAGAAGATGTTTTGGAATGTGCAGGAGCATATGATCACGAACATCTTGGGGCAATTCTTATCGATAGACTTGATGGAGATTTTTATGGGTCAATCGGCCTTCCTCTTTCGGCTATTGCCAGCGCTCTTAACAAAGAATTCGAGATTGATGTTGTAACCCTAAAGAATGCGTGATAAATTTTTATGAAAATTTTTGAAATTAACGTTCAAGAACCTTATTTTACCGACATCATAGAAGGCAAAAAGATCGTCGAAGGCCGTCTTAATAAAGGAAAATTCGCTGAGATGCAAGTGGGAGATATTTTGAAAATTAACAATCAGG
>JBPOHP010000137.1:0-2310 GCA_052035445.1 Candidatus Magasanikiibacteriota bacterium | reverse complement strand
TGTATAGCGATCATCGTTTTTTGTCAATTCACGTAGCCTTTGAAAAACGCGCGCTACTTCTTGCTCGGCGGCGGCTTTGTTGGGGTATTCCAGATGAAAACGGATGATGGTGCTAAAAGGTGGGTAGCCAAGAAAGCGGCGTTGTGACAATTCTTCTTCGTACCAGGCGGTGGGATCGCCGAGATGCGGCACTAAACTTTTTTCGTATTCTCTGGTGCTTTGGACAATAAATTCTGTTGTGGCAGGGAGACGGAATTGAGCGTCGCGCAAGCGGTACCAGGTTTGCTCGGAAATGTACCATTCGGGAATGTGCAGCGCTGATTCAAGATCGATGCATGAAAACAAGGTGAGCGCCTGCCAGGGGATGCGTGACCAGGCAAAATCCGTACCAATGATAATACTGCCCGGCAACGTTAGGGGAATATCCAGTTCAGATTGATCGCTATCCAGTCGAATACACGGTCTATTTGGGAATTCGTGGTGGATGTATTCTTCGAGGCTGCCGGTTCCGTACCCAAAGCGTTTAACCGTAAACCCGCCGCACTCCGGGCAGGAGCCAAGTTTTTGTTCGTGGCCACAGCTGTGACACGAGAGCCGATTGCCGCGGGTGTGGTAGGTGAGGGTGCTTGAACACGTGGGGCAGCGATAGGTGTAGCGGCAATCTTTGCACATGATGCACTGCGCTGTGCCGCGCTGATTGAGGTATAAAAAACTGATACCGTGTGGCGCGGCATGTAGACGCCTTTCTAGTTCTAGGCTGACAAGACCAGCGAGACCTACTTGTCGTTCTTTAGCCACATCAACATGCTCGGGTAGGGCCATGTGCGGAAACACTGGTATAGCTTGAGGCAGTGCTCGTGCCTGCTCGTAACCAACAAGTGATGGAGTATGGCCGCTTAGTACAAGTGTGGCCGCGTGGTGCTTGGCTAAAAGATAGGCAAGATCGCGGACATGACCCCGAGGGGCTGATTCAAAACTTTGGTAACTGCTGTCTGATTCAGCATCAACGGTGACCGTCGCCAGGTATTGCCAGGGCAGATACAGCGCGCGCCTTGTACCAACAACAACGAGCGGCGTGCCTGACCACAGTTCAAACCATAAAGTGCGTAAATTGCCCGCACCAGTTGCGCTGGTACAGAGGCGAATGTTGGGCAGACGTTCTTTAAGTTCGGCAAAGAGCTTGTCTGCCTCTTCGATCGTAGGTGTAAGCACGAGGTGTTGTGCTTGGGGGGATGGTTGCGTTATGTCTGAGAGCGCGTTGGCGTGGTCGACTGGAGAGGCGTAGTAAGCAGTTTTTCGGACAAACATTTTGGTGCTGTCCGGGGGTAGCAACAATTCACGCGTAGCGGTTGCAAATTGAGTCAATGATTTTTTTTGAAATGAAAAAAGATTGGCTGTGAGCAGGGCGCCGAGTGGAGCGTGGTAGAGTGCTGAGACTTCACTTAAAAAACCCACCTGCTCACGAGAAAGAGCAGGAAGGGTATGATACACCGCGAGGATTGATTTTATTTTTTGTGGCACCGTGCTTGAATCTTCTGTTATGGAAATTATGAGGCCGTGGGTTTTTTTGGTTCCCAGCGGAATTTCAACGAGTATTCCTGGGGCTACAACACCTTCTAATTCGGATGGAACGAGATAATCAAGCAGGCTCAGCGCTTGCGGCAAACGTCGGCACGGTGCAACCAAAACACGCATATAATTAAAAACCGAAGTTCGCCGTTAAGTATCCTACACCAAACGGCGCTTCGTAGGCGTAAGGAGTGTACGTATAGTTAATATCTTGCAGTACACCAAGGAGCATAAGAATAGAACGAAAACCACACTCTTTGGCATTACCCACAAAGTCCGGATCCAAGGCGGCAATAGCTTCGATATTTTTAGCAAGAAGGAATTCTTGAATCTTTGCGTCAAATTCTGGTCCCTCCGCATGAAATTGAGCGGGGGATTCAACGGTCAAGGCGTGCTATAAATCCGCTGAGGCAATCACGGCTACTCGTTTAGAGCTTTGCATGATACGGTCTTTGAGAAAATTGCCAAAATTTATATGTGTCTTTGCATCGAGTCCACAGAAACCAATGGGTAGTATGGTTACTTCAGGAATATGTTGTGTTAGATAGCAGAGTGGGACGGAGACTCCGTGGTCTATTACAGCGTCGCTTGTCATGACCATTGGGAATGTTTGATCATTCCCTTCCTCGCGTAATGATGCTGCCAAGCTCATTTCACCCTTAAAGATAAAACGTGTCGTAACATCGCCGAATTCTTTGAAATCACTTTCAAAACGTGACGCAATATTGATGGAAAAAGCAT
>JBPOHP010000215.1:0-4452 GCA_052035445.1 Candidatus Magasanikiibacteriota bacterium | reverse complement strand
TAGACCGACTTTTTCCGCATCTTGAGGAGTTTCACCTGAAATCCAGCCACCCATACACGCAACAAGGTTGCCGCTCATACCACAACTAGAGAATGTACACAGAACTGAATCATTTTCTAAAATATAGACGTAAAATGACGACGTCGGAATTTTTCCATAGGGCATAATGGCGTAATCCCCAACCTTGAAGGGTGAAATTTCTCCCAATTTAAGCGGACCAAATTGGTTGATAGTTCCAATCGGTTTTATAAATACGCAATAGACAACGATTAAAACAATGCCACATATTGACCACGATGCAACGAGTAATTTATGTGCCATAAATTCTAATCAACAACTTCTAGAGTACCAACACTTTGAGAGTCTCCTTTGCGTGCTTTTATGAGTGCATTATAAATTTCCGGCCATCGCTTTGTTTCTATAATTGTTATACAACCCTTGGAAATCTCTCCTGTATGTAAATACCGATCACCATCATGACCAATTTTAAACCAGACAGTTGGCCGCTTCGCTTCTGGATATTTCTGCCCAAATTCATGAGGAGAATCAGGTATTTCAATATCATATACGCCTTTACTCCAAGGGCTATCAGGGTAATCAACAGTTGCATAAGATTCTCCTTGAATCGTAAAGGTTTTTTTGGAAATGGAGTAAGTGGCATGCACCGGAGGTTCATGGATAACACCGGTCAATAAATTTGACGTTCCGTCTGAAATACGCTTAACAGATGCGAGAACATTTTTATAAAAACCTTCTAATACCGTAAAATACTCTTTTTTCTCATCACTACGATCAAGTTTTACTTTTAAGTAGGCTGGCAGCGATTTTATCAAACCGGTGCGTTCAATTATTACCCTAAGCCATCCCCCACCCTCGTCCACTATATATTTTATAGGATCAACCACTTCGACGGTGAGTAAAATCTTAAAACGAGCAGTGGCTTTACCCAAAGTTTTCTGTAATTCCTGAACACTAACTTCACAGACTAATTTCTGAGATACGGTCTCAGTAATATCTTGGATAATTTTTTCTTGAATAATGCCGATATCGTTAAATACTACATCTTTCTCGACTATTTTTAGGCGTATATCGGTTTCAAACATTTTCTGACTTGTTTCAAATTCACCAACTAGTTTATTAATTTGAACTGTCTGCCCCAGAGATATTTTCTTATCCAGACTAAAAAATACACCGAGCACTTCTATCTCTAGATGAATATCATCACCAATAGAAGTACCTTCGTACGTGATGTTGTTACATGTTAACCTGATAGTTTTCAACATACCGTCGTGCTTAAAATAAAAAAACTGTCAGCATGATGCGACAGCGCCCTCCTGTCGAGTGCAGAGTAATACTTTTAGAAATGATGTAAAGGGGGGTGTGTGTAAGTTTTATTCTCACCCCCGTGCCAACGACTATTTGCCTGCGCCTTGCGTGATAATTTTCTTTAAAACATCATTATCGACATCAGATAATTTTTTGATATACAGACAACCTTTGCCAGTTTTATGCTTTCCAAGACGTGCCAAAAGTGCTTGCTGTCTCTCGACTGCGCCGTGGATATAGAGTGTCAGCGCCTCTTTTCGTGGCGAAAAACCCATGACAAACCAATCCAGCTCACGACCGCTTTCATACACCAAATGCGTATCACCAAAACCAACAATCGACGGGCCCCACATTTTACCCTGAGCGCCCGTTGCGCCTTTCATAAGCTGAACAATAATGCGCGCATCTGCCTGCTTGCCAGCATCAGTGATTTTGCTCAAAAATTCTTCAACGCTTTGTTCTGTTTTTTTCGTTTTGAGTTCGGCCATACGTATTTTATTTTAAAACGGCAGTTCTTCTATCTGCGGCCCGTGCAGCCAATGTTTCAGCACATGCACCAAATCTTCGTTTTGCTCTTCGACTTTCTTTTGTGATTCGCTATTAAAAAGCCATTCCAAATATCCCCGATCTGTCCGAGCCACTTCTTCGTAGGTCTTGCCCCGATATTTGCCAAAAGCAAGCGTGGTTAACAGTACCGGCGTCTGGGTCAGAGCGATCATTTTTTTGATATTCTCGATGTCATCGGTTATGCCGAATTTTTCGGCCACGCTTTTTTTGAGATGCATAAATAATGCTTCGAGCACCATAATGTCGCCAAGCGCGTCGTGCGCCACCACGTCGCCGACGCTGAGCCCGAGCGAATACCGCAAATACTGCAAACTATACTGCGGGCTCGACAGCATGTGCCGAGCAACCCGGAGCGTATCAATGTGTGAGCGCACCTGCAAACCTTCGGTCGTAAGCACCCCCACGTCAAACGGAGCGTTGTGTGCCACCACTACCCCATCTTTCAAAAAATTATCGAGTTGTGTAAAATGAGCGCTCTCTTGAAAAACCGGTTTTTCGCGCACCATGTCGTTGGTGATATGATGAACCGCCATCGAACCAAACGAAATCGGCACCGGCGGCTTGAAATATTCGTTCACCACCGCACCAGTTGTGAGATTTTTATACGCCAGCTGTACTAGCCGCGCCCGCTCTAAATCGGTTGTTTCAGTATCGAGAATAAGGATATTCATAAAAAAAATTTATGCTGCACTCCTATCGATTTTCCATTTTTTATCATCTTTCACACTCTCCGCAACACGAAAACGCGTGATGTTGCGAATAAGAGTTTTGGGCAATGGCTTATCGTGCGGAAACTGAATTGAGCCTTTGGCGGTAGCAAATTTTTTCAGCTCCTTCTCAAAAGCCACTATCGCCGAAGGGGTGGGATAAAAACCGATATGATGTTTAAAAGCCGCAAACGTAACCAAAATACGACGATACGAAAACGCTGGCATTCCCCACTTTAATCCTTCCACTGCTCCGGGTGCCGCCGCCCGAATAATTTTGGCCATCTCGCGGAGTTTCAGCTGGATACTTTTTGGGGTAGCCTGGATATACTGAGCAATCGTTGTTGGTTTTGCAGTCGGCATATGCGCTCTGCGTGGTTACATGGTAAGAGCAGTTATTTTACCACGCAAAACAATCGGCTGCATACCAAAAATTTCTTCTTTGTACGACGAAGTTGTTGGCAAATTATTGAGGATGAAAATTTTCTTACTGCGTCCGTAGGCGTAGCCGATTTCTAAAAACGTGTTGGCACCAATATAATCGGGAATCCCCTTTTTCTCATAATTAACAATCAAGACCGCCTCACTTTCATCAATTTTTCTAAAGTGCGCGGCAATCGCCCGGCCTTTCTTTTTCCAGACTTCGTGATCGGGCGCAAATGCATCTACCCCGCCGTTTCTATCAAAATACCCGCCAACCGAGGTGTCATCCCCCTTTGCCTCAAACTCGAGTTCTGGTGCCAGTACCGTGTGACCGAGCGCCTCAAGCTCTTTTTTGAGCGCCATAAACTGATGGTAAAACGCCATTGAGGAACAGATACAGATTTTCATATAGTTTGAAGATATACATTAAATTTAAACACTCCATCGCACCAAGACTAACCACTCTTGATGAAAAACATACCGAAAATAACTGCTCTGAGGATACGTCAAAACCATCTTTCCTTCAAGCTAACGAGCAAGATCCTGATTTAACGCTGATATAGCGAAAGCCGCGTATACATCCTACGCAATCGGGCACGTACTCTTGCCGATGGCTGCGTAAAAACCACACCAGCTAAACATCGCTTCAAAAAAGCAAAAACCGCTGAAGAATAACAGAAACGGACTCCAGGAAATGGTAATAGCCATAATAAGGAGCACCACACCGAACGCGGCACGTACTACCCGATCTGCTACACCAATATTCTGTGGCCGACCTCTGCCCGTACCTTTGGCAAAACGTTTGAGTATGAATCGATACAGCAAACCTCCAGCAAAACCAAGCACCAGCATGGTCGCAATATAACTAAAACCAAAGATGGACAACGCGAATCCGGCTGGCGACACATTAAAAAATTCACGCTTAAGCTGCGGGATAAGCTTGAGCGCGCGCATACTTTCTCGCACATCAAACGCTTCGATCTCGCCGATGGCCAAAGAATATTTACTATCATTATTACTGCTCCAAACGCGGATCTCGTACGTTCCGGCTTCAACCCGGGATTTGTACTCCTTCCCCTGCCAATAGCTATCGCGTCCGAACGGTTCCCAAAAAGTTTTCCAATCGGTTGTGGCGGCGTCGAGCAGTGCTAGCTCTGCACCATTCTTTAGAACCACGGCGCTCACATCTTTTTTTTGACCCACACTATCCGGTACCAGAACGTTCACATACAAATTAAACGATGACGTGGCGTCAATAACAAATATCTGCGGCTCGCCAATAAGTTGCCCGTAGTATGCTTTGGAAACTTCGGGACGGTCGACGGTGGTGGTTACTGCCTGCACGAGGCGCGGCTGGTGAGCGGAAACGAGGCTCGGCAGAAACAAAAAAAGGCCGACGAGCGCCCAGATGAATTTTGGTACAGCATAT
>JBPOHP010000022.1:0-2898 GCA_052035445.1 Candidatus Magasanikiibacteriota bacterium | reverse complement strand
AAGTTATCGCCAAAGACTTGGGCGGTGAAGTTGCCCTCTCCGGCATTGTCGAAAACTGGCCTGGTATTCAAACCATCCAAGGTTTTGAGTTGTCCAAAAAATTTAACGATCACGTCAAATCCTATGGTGTAGATGTAGAAGAAGGCTGGGGCGTAACCGCTATTACATCAGAAAAAAATTATCACATCGTCACGGCCGAAAACGCGCTCGGCGAAAAACGCACCTACGAAACCAAAACCGTCATTATCGGGAGCGGCATTCATCCACGCAAACTCGGCGTCCCGGGCGAAAGCGAACTGTTTCATAAAGGCGTCACCTCGTGCACCGTCTGCGATGGCCCACTCTTCAAAAACAAAACCACCGTCACCATCGGATCGGGTAACAGTGCCCTGGAATCAGCACTCATGATGGCCGGCATTGCCAAACAGGTCTACGTGCTGAGCAAATACCCCAACACCAAAGAAAAAAACTTTGGGTTTCCGCCGGGCGAAAATGTGCTCATCGAAAAACTTACCGCACTACCAAATGTCACGATTTTGTACCAAGCTATGACGACCGCCATTCTCGGTGAGAAAAAAGTTTCGGGTATTAGCTACACCGACGCAACAGGTGCCGCACACGAGCTGGCAGTAGACGGCGTGATGGTTCATATTGGCATGACGCCAAATTCATACTTCGCCACCTCACTTACCAAGAATCCGAGCGGCGAAATTATCGTTGACACGCGCTGCCGTACCAACGTCCCGGGTATTTTTGCAGCCGGCGATGTAACCGATGTCCCCTTCAAACAAATTGGCATCGCTTCCGGCCAAGGCATCGTTGCCGCGCTATCCGCGATTGAATATCTTAATCGGTGGAAATAATTTTTCATATGCTCGAACGACCTTTTCGACCATCTCCTGAAACACCAAAAAACGAAGTGCGCCTCCATCTCGCTTCGCTCGAAGTTTTTTTATCCAACAATCTTGCGCGCAGAGATAAGGACTTGAGTATTTCGACGTCTGACAACGCAGTGATTGAAAAAATTCGTAGCGGAAAAATAAAACCAACGACCATCGAAATAACCTACGACAAAAACCAGACACCGATATCACTCAGCGCTCACTACCTTGTAGGCGATCAACCGGTTAATCTTCATCTTGGTGGAAAACGGTTTGAGGAATATTCTGCCGTACGAGAAATTTCTTCTGAGCGTTAATCTCATGCCCTGGCCATACCTCTACAAACTATGTGGTATTATTGGCCTGCTCTTGGTTACCAAGGCAATTTTTATCCGCGGGCATCGTCACCAGAGCATCGTGTTTGCGGCGGGTGGATTATTTTTACTGGTCTACAGCGCTTCGTTAGGCGACACGGTGTTTATCGTTTTGCAAACTATCTTCATACTCTCGAGTGTATACGAATGGTATATGGTGCGAAAAAAAAATAGTACTAAATCATAACAGCTACTCATATGGCAAAAGGTTTTGGTCTCGGCGGAAAAAATCTAGACCGACTTTCCGCCCTCAGAGCAGAGATCGCTAAAAAAAGTCAGCCAGAAGCCAGCGCACTAGCTCCGATAGCAGAAAGAAAATCTGTTCCACCACCATTTTTAGAAGACGAGAGCGGTGAAATAAAACCATCTTTCCCCCAAATTCAAACCAAAATCGAGCGCGGCGGCATGCCCGAGCGCGTTATGTACCATGATCAAAACTATCGAAGAGATCTACACCGTGACAGTCTTTATGTACCTGATGAAAACGGCTCAACCACCGATGTGTTTAAATACGAATATGAACGTTCAACAACGCTACCGCCCGACAAAGCCGTTCCTGTTTTCATCTATGTCAACCATGGCGGCGAAATCATGTTAGAACGTGGCAAGACTGCAAACCCAGAACAAACGCATTTCAAAAAAATAAAAGATCCTGGACTACCGGAAATTGGAGAAATCCGTGTTGATGATGAAGGAAAAAAATGGCGTTACGAGAGTGTACGCTCAGCAACTGAATACTTTTCCCACAGCGGATTCGATGTCACTGGCCCGGGATGGGATTTTCGTTGGGGGATCAATGATTACTCAGAAGAAAAGAAGAGATTTCATTTTGGGAAGGCCGTCAACTTTACCCATAAACAATTAGCAGATCCCCGCAGTATTCCCAAAGACATCCCCTATTTTTCTTGGGAATACGTTCGTGATCAAGAATAATTCTATGAATTTCTTCCATTATTTTTTCACCGAAATTCCCGACATGCGATTGCCCGACATTATCATCCACGTGGTCGCTATGCTCGGGGCACTCCTGTGTACGTATGGTGTCTTTTTGGAAGAAGAACGACGCCAAGATGCCGTTTTTATGATCGGCGGACTATCGCTTCTCGTCTACGCGCTCTGGATCCCCAATTATATTTTTATCATCGCGACCGGACTTTTTACCTTTGCCTCTGGTCTAGAATTTATACAAATTGTAGTCGGCAAGCACACACATTCTAAAAAATCCCAATTTCCTACTACCTAATTCCCATTTCCTGAAACTATGTTTGACTTCATTGCTATCGGCGACCCCGTTATTGATACCCACGTCCAAATTGATGAATCGTGCAAAGAATGTGAGATTAACCCTGTGCGCCCTGACCAAGTATGTTTGGATTATGGTGCCAAAATTCCAATCATCGATAGTTTTCAAAACTTGGGCGGGAATGCACCAAACGTTGCCGGAGCCGCCTCGATTCTTGGCCTCAAAACCGCGCTCATGTCGACCGTTGGTGGTGACGTCAACGGCGAAATCGCGCTCAAAGAGCTCTCGCGCCACGCGGTTGATGTGAGTATGGTAAGCCGCGATCACGCGTCTAAAACGCGCTATTCCATTGTGCTCAATTACCGCGGCGAACGCACCATTTTGTCGTACTCATCACCCA
>JBPOHP010000173.1:0-2035 GCA_052035445.1 Candidatus Magasanikiibacteriota bacterium | reverse complement strand
TTGTTTAGGTAGCAACTATTTCTCCTCCGAAAGAAGCGGCTAAAGCGTTAAGACTGCCCATGTCAGTCGTTGATTCCCCGCTTACATCGCATTGAATAAATAGTGGCACGCCAGTTATTTCTTGCATACCCTGTTCTAGTAATTTTTTATTTTTTGATTCCATAAGTTTTTCTCGATGGAAGTCATATGGTACGTTTATGAAAACACGCTCTCCTTCAATGCGAGAAATTTTGGTCGTATTAAGAATGAAAGTAAGGGAGTGGCTTTTAGATCCAACCCATTCGATAATTTTCTTCCAATGAGCTTGTAATGCCTCACGAGATATGGTCTGTACGGTGATAGTCGATGGTGTGTCTTTTTTTTTATCTAACCCTGGTGTAGTAGATTGTGGTGGGACTGTAAGATGAGAACTGTTGGGAATGACGTCTTTCTCCGGTCGGCGTACATCTATTTTCTGAGTAGAGGGCGTCTGTATTTGCAGAGAAGGTGGTGTGGTAGTGGTAGCAATAGACATGTCTTTCTCTTGTGAGGACGAACAGTATTCAACCACAAGTAAATCGATAGGTAGTTCAGGTATGGGAGAAAAACGACTGTCCTGTCGCCGTTTGAGTGTAATGTCGAGTAGTTTTATAGCTTCACTCACTGCAAGATTTCCGCTGATTTTTTGAATTAGCTTGATATGATTATCGCCTAAAATTCGGTTGTGTGCAGGAATTTTTTTGGTTACGAGTATGTGTAAAATGATTCGAAGTGCCTCAAGACATTCAGCTAAAAAATAATCAGCCGAAATTCCTGTTTGGGCAAGCTGAGCCACATGATTTAATGCGGAATGACCGTCTTTTTGAGAAAGAAAATCAAGGAGAGTAAGTGCTGAGCCAAAAGGAGGCGCGGGCAATACAAGATCAACCGAGTCAACCGTAATAATTGAGTCTTTGGCGAGAGTGCTGATTTGGCCTAATAAACTCTCTGCATCACGTAATGCACCATCACTTTTATCTATAATTCTTTCAAGAACTTCATTGTCTATCTGAAGTCCTTCTTCCTGCGCAATTTTTTTTAGACGTGTCTGCATGATATCGTGCGGAATTTTCTTGAAAATAAATCGCTGGCAACGAGAGACAATGGTTGCGGGGAGTTTATGCAGCTCGGTAGTGGCAAGTATAAAAACTATATGGCTGGGAGGTTCTTCAAGTGTTTTGAGTAGAGCGTTAAATGCGCTCGTTGAAAGCATGTGCACCTCATCGATAATAAAAATTTTTCGAGGGCTTTTAGTGGGTTTAAATTGCGCATTTTCAATAATATTTTCGCGTACATTGTCGACACCGGTTTGAGAAGCTGCGTCAATTTCAATAACGTCCACATTGCGACCGTTTGCAATTTCTTTACAAGAAGAGCAGGTGTCGCACGGTTCGGCTGAACCGGGCTTTCGATTTTGGCAGTTGATGGCTTTAGCAAAAAGTCTGGCCGTCGTGGTTTTTCCAGTTCCACGTGGGCCAAAAAAGAGGTATGCTTGGGCAAAAGAATTATTTTTTAACTCATTTGTCAGGGTGGTAATAATGAGATCTTGTCCTACTAAGTTGCTAAAAGTTTGGGGGCGGTGTTTCCGGAAAAGTGTTGTCATAAAAATGGTGGAGTAATTTTTGGTATTCTATCCGAGGTTTTGACTGTTGACAACTAGCCTATTTTTTTGGCATGCTAAGGTCTTAGTAGAAGGAAGGTTCGAGGTGGTTGAGAAAGGAGGCAGCAGCACATGACCCTCGCGTTTATCGAATCGATTCGCGATATTATTTATGAAACGCGAATCAAATTGGCAGGAGCGAAATCCGCTCTTCTTCGTACAAAAACTCCCGCAGCCCGTTACGCGCTACAGAATTCCGTAGCGGGTTACACCCGCAGATTGCAATCAGCTCGACAGCTATTGACGACGTCGATACTATATTTGATTCGAGAGTCAAAAGGAGGCGAAAAACACTTGTGTGGCTATGAAGAAATTTTTCGAGATGGGAGTAGGGGAGATAAGTGTTTGCAAGGAAAT
>JBPOHP010000024.1:0-3055 GCA_052035445.1 Candidatus Magasanikiibacteriota bacterium | reverse complement strand
CAACCCTCACGTGTGTATAAGATTGCCAAAGACGCTTATGCATGGTATTTTCTGTATATATGCTTACCAAAGAATCTGTTATTGAAGCCCTTAAAACCGTCAAAGACCCTGAAGTTCATCTTGATGTCTGGACGATGGGACTGATCTACAATATTGCTATACAGGGCACCACGGTAGACATTCTCATGACCTACACCACGCCGTTTTGCCCGTGGGGACCAGACTTACAAGAAAACATCAGAAGTGTTTTGACTGACCTTGGTTTTACCACCATCACAACGACGATTACGTTTGACCCACCATATACTATGCCGCCCGAACTGCGCGCGTCGCTCGGCATTTAACGCAAATTTTTATGGATAATAGTCTTAAAACTGGCGCCATCCGCGTGTGCACCGGCAAAACTTGCACCGAACATGGCGGCACCAGAATCACCGAAACGCTCGTTGCCAAAGCACGAGAAATTCGTAAAACCACCGGTGCCGAAGTTGATCTGGCTCCGTGTGCCTGCTTGGGATACTGCGAAAAAGCCCCGACTGTTTTGGTTGATGATCGTATCCTCATTACGAACGCTGATCCGGCAACGGTCTGGGATAAAGTCGAGCGTCGCGATGGTCAAGATATACGCAAGATGAGTCTTGACGAACTCACCAAAGATGATTTTCTCGGCGATCTTTTCTAGCTATGCAACAACCATCAATCCCACCCCTCAACGAGGCCACAAGAACCCAAGGCAAAATTCGCAAGATCGTCGTTGACCGTATCAAATGCATTGGTGCCAGATCATGTGCCGCGGTCGCTCCTGGCACGTTTCAAATGGACGGCGAAAACCTTGCCTACATCCTAGACCCAAACTCCGAAGACGATGATACTGTGCTTATGGCCGCACAATCATGCCCGGTCCTTGCCATTCTTTTGTACGACGAACAGGGAAAGCAATTTTTTCCTGAAGAATAATGGAACAAAAAAACAATCCAGATAGTACCTTGATTGTTTTTTTAATATTCTTCAACACGCAAGGCTGGTTGCTGATGTTGAGCAACTCGAATCTCAAAATGAGATAAATTTGGATTTCTTGGTATTAAGAAATCTTTTATCTTTTTTCCATCGACTGTTAACACGCGAGCTACGGGTTTATCTTTTTTGAGCACCGCAACAAGAGTCGTTGGCTGTTTTTTAGTAGCACTAAATCCAGCAACTGCAATACCTGCGCGCTCTTGTTCTCCAAATGGTTTTAACTCAACTACGCTAAAAAATGATTTTTGATCATACGCAAAAATTTGCGCCGGCGCCCCTCCATTTGTTGCTACCAAGAGCTCTTCACGACTATCCCCGATAATATCCGCAAATGCCAAAGAAAAACCATCTCGATAATTCTGTCCACGAGGAAACCAAGTTGTTAGTTTTTTTCCTTCACCATCATACAGCACGACTGCCGCCCCCTTTTTTTGAGCTACAGCAAACATACCTGGCCTCTTGTCGTAAGGCGAGGATACCGCAAACACAAGACCTCCGTTATAATCCTTACCAAAGGGCGTTTCAGAAAAAACTAATTTTTTATCACTCCACACCTCGATAGTCGAGCTTGAAATTTTTACGCCTTGATGTGGTGAACTATTCAATAATTGACCAATAAACACTGTGTCGTGATGTCGAGCTGAATCGCTGTACCAATATTCGTTAGTCGATAATATTACACCGTTGAGGGAAATTTTTTTTGCAATCGATCCATTAATAAATACGGTATTATTTTCAGTAACAGGAACTTTCTGCAGAATAATACCATCATACGGCTCAAGGGTTACCCGGCCTACTGTTTGGCCATTATTTACGTTTTTATCTTGAATTCCAGACATTTTTTTAAATATGCCACCTAACGATATCGTCTGTTTTTTGGCTGTCGGATTAACCACTACTATTCCTCGATTAAAATCCCTTCGCCACACCGATGAGTCATTAAATATTTTTGAACCGTTCAGGGCATAGGGCCCATTCACTGGTTGTCCGAGGTCTAACGCGTACTCATCATACCACCATCGTTCAGCATGCTGAGAACCGTGATCGAACGAAAAAAAAGCATCGATCAATAGCGCACTGGCAAGACCAAAACGCATAGAGCGCCAATCATCCTTAGTGCCATAAGCTTGATACGTTCGATTAAGGATGACGAAATGAGAACGTCCAATTTTTTTTTGTTTTTCAGCTTCTCGCATGGTATACGCCCACCCAAACTCTGGAAAATGCTCTATCAGAGATCCGTCTAATAATGGTGCGTAAACAGCATGACCTGCCCCAACGTTACCAAACACTAAAAAATCAGCCGGAACTTGCCGGCGAGTGTCCGTAAACAACTGCTCATACCCTTTACGCCACTGCGTATCTACAAATTCTGCAGAGTCTTTGCGCGCATCCACATTTAAATCAAGACCGCCGTGCTTTTGCGCAAACCAATCTATATTTTGCCAAACGTTATCATACAACACACCATCCCACAGACCAGATGCCGCTATCCGTTGAGCAACAAATCGAGCAAGATACGAAGACCACGTCATACCACGTCCAACCGGGCACAACAACGACATGTTAAGCATGAACGTATTTGGCCAAAAACTCATTTTTTCTCCCTGAAAACTATGCAGATACCACGAAGGATCCAAACCTTTAATCAGCTCATAACGTAGTGGTGCTGTTTTTTGAAAATCAGGAATTGATCCTTTGGTAACTTCTTGCGAAGTTATATACGCTAAAATTACAATCGAAGGATTAAGTTCGCGTAATTTTTTTAAAAACTCCGGATGCTTAACCTGGTATTCCATATCCAAGACAAGCACGTCCCATAGAGCAAGTTCTGGTAAATTTTCCGCTGTCAAATCCCAACTAGTATAATAATTAGCCACACGTGGATAGGGCATGGCTTTTAAACGCTCAGATGGACTTGATGCGCGTGTACTAACTGGAAAAGAGACAATAAGAAAAAAAGCCGTTATAAGTATCTTTAACAGCACGTTAGACCGTAGGTATACAAATACGGTGAACAACATACAACAAAGCAAGT
>JBPOHP010000051.1:0-1584 GCA_052035445.1 Candidatus Magasanikiibacteriota bacterium | reverse complement strand
AGATCACGAGCCGGACCGCGAATATCGAGGCCAACGACATATTCTTCGGTGCGGGCGAGTTCGGCACTAAGAATCTCTCGTTCTTCGGGAAGCTGTAATGGACAGAGGCTATCAGAAGGATTTTCTTGGCATCGTTTTTCCCACCGTACGACACTCTCTTTCGCCGAAGCAACCGCCTGCACATGCGAATTTTTGAATTCTTGGATCATGTTGTCGTTTGCTGGTGCTTCTGGATCGAAGTTATAGAACCCACCACCAATTTTTCCTGCTCGGATGTAAAACGTAACAAACGAGCTCGACGGAAACTGCTTAAACCAACTAATGACTTCGCTGGCAGGTACATCTTTGGTTAAGGCAATTTGCCCAATCACGACGCGGTCTGGAGTAAACATGCTCACTGCCTCTACGCTTGCTCGAAGATTCTTGAGGATTCCTTCTTGGGTGGTCGGCCAAGCATCGATAAGTTGTTGCTGTGCCGGTGTCCAGCGTGGTGCGCTCTCACCAGACGTAAAGCCATTGCAACCAAGGCCAGCGAGTACCAGAAGACTGGCAGCGAGAGTGAGAGTAAAAAGTTGACGAGTGATGGTGGTTGATGTGGTAGGCATAGGGAGTTTTCCTTGTATCCTAGGGTGTTATGTGGATTGTGTAAAGAGCGATCGTTAGTGAGGGTAACAAAAAACTGTAGCGTAATGCGACAGTGCGTTCCCTCACTAGTTCCAAGAATACACCTTTAAAAAATGATGTAAAGATGGATGTGTGTACATTTTATTAATCGTACTCCGCGGCAAAGCGATTGTAGGTTTGGATGGTTTGGAAGTCCATAACAGCTAGGTAACTTGAAAAATACTGATCCACCCTCTTTTTCACAACTGAAAAAAACAACAGCCTATTTAAGGAGTCGTTAATTCTTTTTTTAACTTTTCAATTTCTTCATTTTCTTTTTGAGAAAGATTGGTGTTTATTTTTGCCAAACTCATTTCATCACTCGGATCATATTCCATTAAAATCAAGTTGATCTTATCTAAATAAATATCCCCGCGTGTCTTACAATATACCGAAAATATAAGACCGAAAATAAGCGCAATTAACGTTAAATAAAAAAATTTGGACAATAATCGTGGTCTCTCTAGGACAGGAGTTAGCAAGTAAATTTTATCTATCCGACCCGTTACCGTCAAAACCACCAAAGTTAATATCAAAATACCCAACATTATAACAATTGGTTTTGCAATTTTTAAAAGTAAATTCTTTCTTATAATATACTTTAACGATTCAATTACAGAGCTGTAATCGTCTAAAATTTGATAAAATCCTCTTTGTTCATGGGACGTTATTTCTCCATTTTCTTTCTCTCTTTTCGTGTATAAAGCTATCGCATCAATTCCTAAAGATTTACTAAAAATTTTTCGTATACGAATTTGGAGTTCTCTTATCTGATCTATTCCAGCAATCGAGAAATAGGCCCCAGCCTTCGTTATAGATTCAATATATTCAGAAATTGATTCCCCCATAACTTTAACTGTACTTATTTCTTATTGTAGAGTTAACCAAATAATCATCATATTTTGAGTTCTGATAAACATA
>JBPOHP010000167.1:0-3109 GCA_052035445.1 Candidatus Magasanikiibacteriota bacterium | reverse complement strand
CGAGTGGCGAAAGTTCTACCGGATGATCGGTAACAAAAATCGGATTGATAATGTTGGGACGAGCGAATTTTTTGTAGATTTCGTCGATGATTTTTCCGCGGCCGTCGAATGATTCCACTTCTACCCCTAATTTTTTAGCAGCGGCGTACATGCTTGGCTGATCGAGATACTGCTCGATATCCATTTTAGCGTATTCGATAATCAACTCACGCATGGTTTTGTGAGGATACGGCGGTGTGAAATCTACTTCGCCAGCTTCGTGTTTGAATTTGAGCGGTAATCCCACGTTGGTAATCACCTGGGGCAGCAGTTCTTCAACCAATTTCATTGAATCGCGGTAATCAGCGTATGCCCAATAATATTCAATTTGGGTAAATTCCGGATTATGGTTGTGGTCGATACCTTCGTTGCGGAAACATTTGGCCACTTCATACACTTTTTCAAAACCGCCGACGATCAAGCGTTTCAAATACAATTCTGGGGCAACGCGTAAGTACAGTTGCGTATCCAACGCATTGTGGTGCGTGGTAAACGGAGCAGCATTAGCGCCGCCATAGAGTGGTTGCAAAATCGGCGTTTCTACTTCAAAAAAACCTTTCGCATCGAAAAAATTACGCACTTCCCGCACCAGGACGCTACGCAGTTTGGCGATTGCCATGGAGTCGTCGTTACTCATGAGATCAAGATAGCGCTGGCGGTAGCGCGCCTCAGTGTCTTGCAAGCCGTGCCATTTTTCTGGTGGTGGTAATAGGGCTTTGGCGCGTAGTTTAAACTCTTTTACTTTGACACTAATTTCGCCTTTGTGAGTGGTAAACATCTCCCCTGCCACTTCAACAAAATCACCAATATCAAAGGTTTTGGTAAAAAACTTGAACGCTTCTTTGCCAATTTCTTGCTCGGAAACAGCAATCTGCAATGTGCCCGAAAAATCTTTGAGATGAGCAAAACAGAGGCGACCCATTGCGCGCATGCCAACGAGGCGGCCAATGACGGTAACTACGGCACCGTCACCCGCAGTGTGGGCTTCGGCGAGCGTATGAGTACGCGTGCTTTGAGCGGGAAACGTGGCTAGTCCGAGCTCTTCAAAGGTCTTGAGATGGTTGAGACGGATGATATCTTCTTTAATAGCGTTTGGATCGACTGTTGGTTGTGGATCAGTAGGCATAAAATTGGCTTAGATATCTATAAAATACTGCAAACTGCCCCACTCCGTCAATGCTCCTCATTTTTTATTGACTTTTGATATAAAAAATGCTATATTCACAAGTCCGTTCCGATCGCTCGTTCAAAAAAAACAACAGCCTTTAGGCTAGAAATGGAGAAAACGAGGTGGCTAAAAAAACGAAAGGCTCTATTGTTATCCCTGATTGGCTGAAGAATCTTCCAACGCTGGCGCGGTATTCTCCGCAACACCTGGACTCTCGGTATGAGGACTGCAATGTGCGGGTGGTGGCCGGTCAATAAGTATGGCCAGGCCACCATTAAATTTATTGATGGCCCGCTCGTAAATACAACGCGCGGGGTGCGATTTGACGATATTCGACCCGTGCCACCCTCAGCGAACTGAGGTGCGCAAAAAAACCGCTGCTTTCCTGTAGAAAGCAGCGGTTCTTCTTTTTTATTTGATCTTGAGAATTTTGAGTTTTTGTTTGCCTGACGGAGTAATCACTTCCACCGCATCATCCGTAATTCTTCGTTTCTTCCGGAAATTGAAACGCTATGTTATAGTAGGCATAGTAAAGATGATTTGTTGATTTTTTGTATGTATAAAAAAATTTTTTTTCTTATATACCTTGTCACTTCCGTCGTATTGCCGGTGCATACTGCTTATAGTCAAAGCAATTTTAATCCGAGTTTTATTATTTCTGATAACGAGCTTCAAGATTATACGAGCATGAATCAATATGATATTCAAAATTTTTTACAAAGCAAGGGTAGCTATCTGAGTACGTACCAATCAACCGATGAATTTGGATTTAACAAGTCAGCAGCCGAAATTATTTATGACGCCGCTCAAGCTTACAAAATAAATCCCAAATTCCTTCTCGTTACACTTCAAAAAGAACAGAGTCTTGTAGTTGATGATGCACCGACTCAAAAACAGCTCGATTGGGCTACAGGGTACGCAGTATGCGACAGTTGCTCGCTGAGCGATCCAAAAGTACAAAAATTTAAAGGGTTTGGATTACAAGTAGCGAGCTCAGCAGGTATTATGCGCTGGTATTATGAAAATAAAGACCTCCGGAGTTATATTCTCAAAAAAGACGTACCGGTTTTCATCAATCGGCAGCAAGTTATTCCGCAAAGTTGGGCTACAGCCTTTCTCTACACCTACACCCCACATCTTCATGGAAATCAAAATTTTTGGCAAATTTGGCAGAATTGGTTCTCTCAAGTATACCCTAATGGATCACTCTTGCAATCACCAAGCTCAACCGATGTCTGGCTCTTACAAGACGGTAAAAAACGTCGTTTTGCATCAAAAACCGCGCTCATTACCCGTGCTGATCCACGCCTTACGATCATGGTTCCCGAATCTGAACTTAATAATTACCCTAACGGAACAGACATTTCTTTCCCCAATTTTTCAATTCTTCAGGCTCCAAGCGGAAGCTACCTACTTGATTTTGACACCCTCAGACCATTTGACAGCACCTCAACTGTTGGCAAACTCGGTTTCAATCCCCAAGAAATTATAGAAGTGAGCGATGAAGAAATCGCATTTTACTCACGAGGATCAACAATTACCTCATCATCAACTCCTCCACAGGGTGTTATTTGGCAAGTAAGTGATCTTGCAAACACCTACTTTATCCTTCGCGATGGTGTCTTATACCCTATCAATGATCGAAAAATAATAGACATAAACTTTAAAAACCTGGCTATCGAAAAACATCTTCGTGCAGATATGAGCTCCTACCGTATAGCCGGCGAAGTGCCAATCGTTTTTAAAGACGGAACCTTACTTCGAGCACATGACAGTAGCATCACCTATGTCGTTGAAGGAGGTAAAAAACGCCGCATCGCAGACAAAGAAACGTTTGCCGCTTTAGGCTATAAAGAAAGTAACGTTACTAAAATAGACCAACAGACCCTATTTTCTCTTCTA
>JBPOHP010000214.1:0-4061 GCA_052035445.1 Candidatus Magasanikiibacteriota bacterium | reverse complement strand
AAAAAAATTGCTGAGCAAACAACAGTCAATTCGTTAGTTCAAAACAGTAATAAAGATCATGAGCCAGATGAAGTTCATGAAAAAATACACGATGAACGTGTTCGAGATTCGGTGTACATCGAATCATCATATCTTAAAGAGATGATGCTTAAGTCTCCCGATGATTATATTCCTGAGTTACCCTCAGATCTTTTGGAAGAAATTCATGAAAGCAAAGAAGCAGAAATACTCAGAAATGAAGGGCGTGCATATAACGTAACCGTCGCAAAAATTATTGAAGATTCAGAGTCTCGGGTCATAGAAATTGAGGCAGACTATACAGCAGATTATTCTGAAAAAAGTATTACCCCGGAGGAGGAAGCGTTGTTTACCAAACGTGGTTACTTGGTGGGTAAGCTTCGAGATGAGAGAGAAATTGCCTTAAATACGGCAAGCCGTGATTTTGAAGTGAGAGTTTTAAACCGTATACAAGACGCGCAAAATGAGGTAGTTGTGGATCCTGAAATATTGGCCAAAGCAGCTAAAGAGTACGATACTGAATGTGATCGTATTGAAAAAAAATTCGAAAAAAACGTTGGTGCTGCAAAATTAGAATGGCATGATTTGTATAAAGAACTTACCTCTTCCGGTTTTAGTTCAATCCGAGAATGGGAAGTGGCGTATAACAAAAGAACTGAGCCAGGTGAAGATCCTTTGTTTAAAAAAGTGACTCGTTTGCTTGAACTCCGTCGTGCAGTTGATGGTGGCTTGCTAAGAGCGCAACGAAATGCAGAATTAAATGCTGCTTTAGCAAAATTTACTGAAGCGACAACACCCACACCATTGGAGCGCGAATTACTTCGTTTGACCGAAGATTTTGAGCTAAAAACATATCGAATTCAAAATAAGATCGTTGAGATTCAAAATTTGGCACATAACGTGAAAGAGTACCCTCAGATAGCAGCCGTGTATCTTCAGACTATTAAAGGCTTGCAGCGTGAAGCTGAGTTTGTAGCGAAACAGTATAGTCGAGAGGTTGAATTAGCAAAAAAAGAGGTAAGTCTTAGGCGAAAAATGGATCAAAGAAAGTCGCATAAAACAAGTAATGTAACAGGTATGGGGAAGAAAAACATGCCTCAGGTGGCTTAATATGATATTAAAAAAGGCCCTTTCAAGGGCCTTTTTTTGTACGTGATAATCTCGAAGTTTCGTGATATAACGTTAGTGTATTCTATTTGGAAATCATATGATTCTTGTACAAGGTATTGTTGTGAAAGGAAAAGGTGAGGCGCGCACACTTGGTTATCCCACAGCCAATATTGATTACGAATCATTACAAATTATATCTCCGGGTGTTTGGTTGTGCTCCGTACTGCATAATCAACAACGACTAGTTGGCTTGGCAGTGGTAGGTATGTGGAAGCTTGCAAACGATTTATCAAGTGTAGAGGTTCATATTCTAGATTTTGAGGAAGATATCTATGGTCAACATGTTGAAGTCTATTTGATTAAAAAAATACGAAATCTTGAAAAATTTACTGGTACCGACGCGCTTATTAAACGTATTGAAGAAGATATTGTTATGGCGCGGCGTGAATTGTCGAGTTTTTAGGTACCGCCTTATTGTATGTCAATAACAAAAAATAATCCTTTATTCTCACTCGTTTTACCCAATATTCGTAGCGCACATAATGTCGGTGCTTTTTTTCGGACTGCTGACGGGGCAGGAGTAGAACAGATATATATCACCGGATACAGTCCACAGCCACCACATCCTGGTCTCTTAAAAGTTTCATTGGGTGCAGAGAATTCTGTACCATGGCTCTACGTTCGTCAAACTGTTCGATTGCTTAAGCAGCTTTCCACACGAGGAATTCAAATCGTTGGGTTGGAGCAAGCAAGAAATAGTGTTACACTAGAGTCGTGGCAGCCTACGTTTCCCGTTTGTCTTGTAGTAGGTAACGAAGTGACGGGTCTGCCGCTTTCACTGCGCAAGTTGTGTGATGTAATTGTAGAAATTCCGATGTACGGCATTAAAAATAGCCTTAATGTAAGTGTTGCTGGAGGTATTGCGTTGTACTATGTGTCTCGATATTTACACCCACGACCACGGTAATTTTTTTATATGAACAAGACGTTCTGAATCAGAACGCAGTAAGGAGAATATGCACTCAACACTGGCAATATTTCGTCATTTAGCTGCTGTTGCACCACCACTTGTTCCCGAAACTCTGGTAGAATCAATACGACGCGCACTCGATCATTTTGACGTTCATCAAGATGCATCAATTGGTGAGCTTGAAACCGTAATGTACACGTACGGATACCAGCTGTGGCCTTATAACCAAGCGTTTAAGGAAGAATTAGTACTTGCCGAAAAAAATGTTGGTGAGCGTTTTTTGTTACCAAAACTATCAGCTTCGTTGCACAAAGTATATAGCGAGTTTAAGCGTACAGGGGGGACTATCCGAGATCTACATACAGGCGAAGCAGCTCATGTATTCACCAGTGATCAGAGGGTAGAATTATGCACTGCACTTGTGGATCTACAGCGGGATATCCGTTCGTATGCCACACAACATGTTATGAGCTCGGGAAAAAAAAGATACCTACAAAGGGTTGTTTATTTTCGTGACCGGTTAGCAACGATGCAACGCCATTTGGAAGATTTAAAAAAATTAGCTGATCATGAGGATGAACATCCGCATCTTGCAGATGAGATTCGTTCGCAGGTTAAGGCTTTTGAACAAGGACTTTGTTTGCTTGGCCCTGAGCTTTCGTACGATGCGGTGTGTGAGTCTGTAGAATATTTTCAAGGACGTCAAAAACAGCTCAAAAATTTTAAACATCTGTACCAGCCAAAAATAGTAGAATATTTTTCTTAGGATGATATGGCAAAAAAAGTTGCGCTCGTGGTGGCGCACGAAGGTTTTCAGCCGATGGAATATGGTGAGCCAAAAAAAGTACTAGAAACAGCCGGTGTGACCGTGGTGACGGTTAGTGATCGGCCCGGGGTTGCAATATCTAAATTAGGTGACACCGTAGCAGTCGATACCACACTTTCAGAAATGAATCCAGCGGAGTATGACGGTATTTTCTTGATCGGTGGGCCGGGCGCAATCAAACATCTTGCTGATAAAAAAACTTACGAAATTATGAAGAAGGCGGCTGCGAGTGGCAAACCCTGGGGTGCTATTTGCATCTCGCCGCGCATTTTGGCAGAGGCTGGACTGCTGCAAGGTAAACGAATAACCGGTTGGAATAACGATGATGAGCTTGAAAAAATATCGATGTCGGCTGGTGCGTGGTATGTGCGGGAGCCGGTGGTGGTAGACGGAACTCTGATAACTGCTGACGGGCCAGAATCAGCCAAAGAATTCGGTGAGGCGATTTTAATCAATTTGAAATAATCTTACAAAAAAAAACGATCTTTATCGATCGTTTTTTCGTCTATACAATTTGTTTAAGCAAGTCGCGTTGGTTTGATGTTGGGAAATTTTTTTACCATCTCAGATGCTTGTTCGTAGGTGAGAAGACCTTTGTGTGGGCCGTGATACTGAATGACTGAAGTGCTGTTAGCGGTGCCCCATTCAAGAGAAACTGCTGGGTCGTGCCCGTGATGGCGCGCGCTCAGATATCCAGCCGAAAAGGCGTCACCGGCCCCAGTTTTGGCAGTGACTTTTGCTGGGTAGGCATCGAGGTGCCAGACACCTTCTTTGGTGCCAGCCCACGAGCCATTGATGCCATCGGTGAGCACTACTTCGTCAGGGCCTTGAGCAAGGAGCTCGTTAACCAGCGCTTCGTGGCGTTTTTCGTGCTCGAAGGTGGTGCTAAGGAGGAGCTCAGCTTCTTCGCGATTGACGATGAGTACATCCGTAAGCGGCAGTAGTTCAAGCAACCGAGGCAGTGCGTACTTCATAATATACGAACCAGGGTTGATGGCGAGTTTGGTGGTTGCGTGTTTTTTTAAATACTCAACGAGCGCATCTTGAATTACTTCAAAACCCTCGCTCAGTCCGGTGTAGTATATCCATTCCGCGCCCGGCATCTGTCGCGGCCAGACGTATGTCTTGGGTGATGAG
>JBPOHP010000163.1:0-3396 GCA_052035445.1 Candidatus Magasanikiibacteriota bacterium | reverse complement strand
CTTGAAATTATTTCGTTCAAACGTTTGCGCGCTTTACCGTATTGGTGGTATCTCAAAGCGGTGCTTGTCATCGCTGGCGCTCTCTCGGCGTTCGCCACCCGCCAAACCGGCGAGATGATCGAACACGATTTTGCGTATGTGCGTAACGTGGTCGAAGTACACTCGCTCTGGGCTACTATCACGACCGCGGTGTTTGCGCTCCTCGCAATTTGTTATCTGATTGCCTGGATTTCAGAGGCGTACCCCGCCGAGATTGCTCGTCGTGTACAGCTTGCCAAACTGTGGAAGCTATTAACGGCAGTTCAGCGGTTTGTTTTACAACGTTCGGTCAGCGTGCTGATTGCGCTATTCGGTCTCATCGCCGTTACTATCACCGGCGCACTTGGCGGCGCGATTTCAAGCGGGCCAGAAGTTGATCCGGTAGTGAAATTTGTGTACAACCTTTTGATAACCAAATAGTTGTCTTATGCCCGAACGTATCTCTCACGAACAACGCGAGGTTAAAGAAAAAAAATATTCACTCACGACATCAGTTGAGCAACGCGTCGGTCGATCAGTTTGGCATGGTGAAGAACAAATAAAAGAGAAGAGCGGTGATACGGTATTTTGCCAGGGATCTTTAGTGGTCATTGGTGATGGAGTTGGTGGGTATAAACATGATCAGGAAGCGAGTAGTGTAGCGGTAGAGGCAGCAGCTCGCACGATCACTTCTCGTCTCGCTCACCTTGATCAAATTCCCCGCCTTTCGAGTCAAGATGTAGAGCGGTATATGGATGAAGCATTTGTTGTTGCACGTGGCGCCCTCGACACTGAGCGGCTCAGAATTCAGGATCAAACCATGAATACGACACTCATCGCCTCGCTCGTTTTTTTTGATACGCTTCACAATAAATTGAAATATTGTGCTGCTCAAGTTGGTGATGGAAGAACCTATCGCATCCGTGGCGATGAGGTACGGGTGATTACTGATGATTCGGTATTGGGTGTTTTAGCGCTTGAGTGTGGTATGCCCGAAATTTTTAATCGCTATATTGACGGTACTGATGAATATTCGCTCATGAAAGAAGTTAGCCTGGAAGAAATTGCGGAGAAAGCACAGCGTAGTACGAGTACACAACCAGGATTGCGACACCGGGACCCTTCGTTGCTCATCGATCATATCCGAGAATTGCATCTTGATGATCGAGGAAAAATTTCGTTCGTACCTGATTTTGATCGTATCCATCAAGTACTGGGCGGCCATAATGATAGGCGTAATAAGCTTGAGCCCGGTATCGCCCAGATGCGTTTTGTAGATGTTCAGTCAGGAGATCTCTTAGTGGCAAGTAGTGATGGAATTAATCGGGTGGTTAATCCGTGGGAGTATGATACTGTTGCTGAGATTTTTAAAGATATTTTGAAAAAAACTTCTCCTCAAAATACGTCGCAAGTATGTACGCGGGCACTAATCGATGCGGCGGTACGTGAGTATGACAACAGTAAAAGCACTACAAAAAGAATTGACGATATTACGGTGACAGCAACCGTGGTCAATGAATAAGATTGAACAAATAATAAATCAATTTTCACCGCGTGGCTATAATGTTGGTGTGCTTACGAAACACCAACTCAAGTGAGTCGGTGTTTAAAGAGCATGATACGTTTTAAAAAATGCGTGCAAGGGCTGGTCCGCCGGCGAGGCTGGTTTGCTGTGGACAAGAAATAAAAAACCACTTTGGTCAAGAACTCGTAATGAGACCAAAGTGGCTGCGGAAGTCGTAGACTACGAGGTCGCCGCTCCTTTAAGAGCGCTGATTTCAAGTTCAGACATAAACGCGACCAGACCAACTTTGTCGACAATGCCGTGTAGTTGTGGTGTCAGGCCGATGATGTGGTGGGTCGCGCCTTTCACTTCTACCGTGATCGACGAGAAAAATCGATCGCGCAATTCGGGGATCGCAGCAATGATGGCCATGGGATCGTATTGGTTGTACGTACCCACGTACGGCCAGATTTCATCGTCATAACCAATGCTTGGGTCGGTGCCATTGCAAAAGACCTGCACAAACCAGGCACGGTTACGACTGAGTGGGAGCTTACCACGCACCGGTGAATCAGCGGGTGCAAGGGCTGCCTGCCAGAGCTGTTGGATACTGCTCTTTTGGCGCTTTTTTAGACAGATCCCAACCGGGTGGCCGGTTTCAGCAAAACGATCGTATAGATGAATGGGAAACTGGGCGTGGTAGCAGGCGCTGCGCATAACGATGGTGAGAGGAATGCCGAGCTCTTGGAGCGCGTGGTACAGATACTCGGCGGCCGGCCGGTCAAACGCGTTGTTGGCCGCGTCGTCGGGAATAAGAAATCCGTCAACTATGAGCGGGTTCCCTAAGCCGTCATGCTGCACACCACCCATAATTGTGACGTTCCGCACTTTTTGTTTGACGAGCTCGGGTTCACGCTTCACAAGATCCGCTGCATCGGTCAGACCGCTGTTAAGGGCGAAAATGACCGAGGCATCGTTTGACGCGCGCAGTGTATCAGTGAGTAAGCGATGACCATCCGGGTGAACCTCGGCCATCGACGCCAGATACGGTACGTCGGTTTCATGTTGGGGATTGTGGCCGCCCTTGAAACAGTCTGTACCCACGCCAACGGGGATAGTGTTTAGTCTGAGCGCATTAAACGTTCCTTTGGCCAGACGTGCGCGTTCGAGCGGTGGTTCTAAATTGGCGACAATGGCGGCGATATTTGCGATGCCGACTCGTTGCAGCCCTGCCAACAGAACGAATTTTTGCTCGTCATCGAGGTCTTTTCCTGGGTCGGTGATGTCGATAATGGGGTAAGGAATTTTTGGAAGCGGGATAGTGAATGTTGCTGCGAGTGTATTCATAAAAAATGGTGCGTGAACGTTAAAGTTAGTAACTATAATCTGGATCTGATCTCTTATCAACACCTCCCTTTACAATCCATCCCACACCCGGCATCGTAAGAGGTCTTATGAACACTATCACCCCCATTTCCTATTCCGCGCTGATCAAGAATATAGCCGAGTACGTGCGCCCGCACCGCACTCGTTTTTGGGTGGCGCTCGGGCTCAGACTGAGTTCTGATGTGGTATACCTCTATACCTCGTATGCGTTTGCCCAAGTGGTGACGTTTTTTTCGCATCCTGGAGCAGTGGGCGCGTCTCTCAAGCCGTTTTGGACGATCATAAGTATTTGGGCGGTGACCCAGCTGTATGCGTTTAGTTTTCGCCATTTTTCCAAGTTTCTCATGTATACGATTGGCACGCGCGTGAGTGTGGCGAGTCAGCTGAACGCTTTGCGTCATGTGAGCTCGCTTGATATCGCCTGGCATGAACATGAAAACACCGGCAATAAACTTAAACGTATTCAAACCGGTAGCGAGGGTTACAAT
>JBPOHP010000085.1:0-3123 GCA_052035445.1 Candidatus Magasanikiibacteriota bacterium | reverse complement strand
GCAACCGAATATCTTACGGCAGTCGCAACTGTTCCTGGATCACCCGGCGAGATGTATGCAGTTGGCGGTAACGGACTCATCGTTCGATGTACACCAACTGGTTGTACCCGCGAAACATCAGGAACCACGCTCTGGCTTTCGGCAGTTACCGTTACCCCTCATACCGTGGTTGCCTGTGGCGCCCAAGGCACCTGTATCGTGAAACAGCGCTAGAAATCAGCTAGAACTATCTCGTTCCGACGATAGTTCTTTTTTATTCAACATAGTAGTTCTGTTGTGTACTATTGTTTAAAAACAATCACCTAATTATAAAAAAAGCGCCGCCCGGAAGGTTCCGAGCGGTTTGGACGACTCACAGCGAGCAGCGGTATGCGTAGGTGCCTTTATTACTCTTCGCGGAACGTTCTGGTACCTTCAAAGGTAGGCACTTAAACCAGACGGTTAACATAATCGTAATCCTGAAACCGTTTTCGCCGGGAAATTGCAGAACTGCTGGATATTGCACCGTTCCAACATGGGAATATTCTGTTTTAGAGGACGCTCCAACTGCCAGCTCCGACCCTCCCGGGATTTCGATACTCGAATACGCATACGACGCGACAGCAAATGAACACACGATCGTTGTTTCATTGATCACCTGCCCTATAAGTCGCAAGCAACCTCCATTTATGACCTGGCCGGGTCCTGCTCGATATGCAGCTAAGACTGAGTCATTAATATTTCGATCACTCAAACCTGGCAGCGATGGCATCCCGGCTTCAGCACGAACATCTCGGCAGAGCACGAAAGCCAACAAGATATTCATCGCCCATACAATAGCAGTTCGCATAGTTTCCTCCTGGAGATTGGTCGTGAATTCCGACAGTTCGTCGGACGTGGTAGTATACACCGTTTCTGTATTATTGTCAAGATAATTTCGGGATAAGTATTATGTCGTGTATTGCTCGTAGTATACAAAAAACAACCCGGTGTCGGATTGTTTTTTGATGCTTGTGTAGTGGGATCTACCACGAAGTACGACTATGCCCGTCTGATCGACGGCGACGATCACCGTTTTGACTATGCGCTCGGCGCATACCAGTATGGCTACGCGGCGCAAAAGCGCGCCTCTCACGATGTCCACGATCTGGCACAGCTGTATGTTCTCGTTTGGGTGGCAAGGCTGGCAGTGCAAGAATCGGAAGTGTTTTTCGGATTAAGCGTTCGATGCTCTTGAGATCATTACGCTCTTCGGGTGTAGCAAACGACACTGCTTTACCCGAGCCTCCAGCTCTACCAGTACGACCAATACGGTGAACATAGTCTTCTGGATTATCTGGTAAATCGTAATTAACAACCAGGGAAATATTTTTAACATCAATACCACGAGCTGCAATATCGGTTGCTACCAACACGCGGAATGTACCATTCTTGAATCCTTCAAGCGCAGCCTTACGCTGGGCGAGCGAACGATTGGAATGAATTTCTGCGGCAGTAAAACCCATTTTATTAAGCGTAGCGGTGATGCGCTTTGCCCCGAATTTCATACGTGCGAAAACGAGCACGGTTCCTGGTGTATCGGTGAGCAATTTTTCGAGCATCTGCATTTTTACCTCTTTACTGAGAACAAACACTTCTTGTTCAACATTCTTAGCCGAAGTGCCGGCCGGAGCCACTTCTATACGTAACGGCATTTTCATATACTGTGCAGCCATTTGCGCAATTTCACTAGGCATGGTTGCCGAAAAAAGCATGGTCTGACGCTCTTTTGGTGCGACCGCCAAAATACGCTTAATCTGGGGCGCAAAACCAATATCAAACATGCGATCTGCCTCATCTAACACAATCACGGATATCCGATCGAGCTGTACTGTTTTTTGTTCAAGATGATCCATGAGACGACCAGGTGTTGCAATAATAATGTGTGGATTGCGCTTGATGTCACGAATTTGATTGCCCATTGACGCGCCACCAATAATAACCGCGGTGCGTAAACCAGCTGGACGGCCAATTTTTTGCAACGTCTCATCGACTTGCAACGCTAATTCACGCGTGGGAATAAGGACAAGTCCTTGACCTTTGCCTTGTGAAATGCGCTGGATCATCGGCAAACCAAACGCGAGCGTTTTACCGGTTCCGGTTTGAGCGATACCAACCACATCTTGCCCAGCAAGTGCTGGCGGGATAGCTTGGTGCTGAATCGGCGTAGGAGTAATAAATTTTTGCGCCTCAACAAGCGCGAGGAGTTTTGGTGACAGGCCTAAGTCAGCAAAACGCTGCCCTATCTGGGTTGGTTGTGTCATACACAAATGGTTAGTGACCCGAGTTTTCGTGGGTCACTACGTATGACACAGAAGTTCGAGTCCACGGCACGCAAACTGCGGCCGCATGATTAGACGTTTAAGTATATCTCGACAAGGAGAGTTTGTCAAGCAAACGAGTGTCAATCTTTTATTTTATATGGGAACACGTTCGGTATAGGAACGCCAATATACTCGGGTAGCGCACTCCATACTCCCCGGGTATTTTTGTAATAAAAACCATCTCGTCGTTGCATTACCACTCCATTTGGACTCATTCCAACCTCTTCAGTCTTTGGAATATTCTCCGCTAACGTCGACAATGTTTCGGGAGACATCTCATAAGGATTTTCTCGCATAAGGGCATTAATAAGCGTATACAGTCCGTAATAACTTACTGGCTCATCTATACTGTTATGCAATGCAGCGCGATCATTAAACCCAGGGCCAAAAATTTTTATAGCTGCGGGTACTGTGGTAATACCGGGTAACGGAATTTCTCGAACTGTCGAAATCTGCACCGGATATCCACGAAGTGCTGCCCCATGCTCACCAACCACCACCACAACCGCTCGCCTACCTGAATTTTTCAAATCATTAAAAAAACGGGTTATATTTTCGGTCAATTCTTTATAGCCTACCTGATAACGGAGAGCATTTCCTTGTTTCCACCAATTTTTGTCCTCTTTATGCACGCCTGCATGGAGGTAAACCGTGTTGTAATAGAGCGCTGCCGGTCGATCTTTAGGAACGTGCGCCAACCACAGTGACAAAACGTCGTAGTCATCGTATATGGAAGAATTATCAAACGAAACTCGCGTCGGTTTGAGTGTGGAGATGTCCA
>JBPOHP010000066.1:0-4986 GCA_052035445.1 Candidatus Magasanikiibacteriota bacterium | reverse complement strand
ACATCCACCAACCTCTTTGCCACCTCAGCCACCTTTGTCGCCGCCACCTCAACTGATTTCTTTACTACCAATCTGAGAGCTACTCATGCGACCACTACCAACCTATTCTCTACCAATCTTACTTCTACCAACGCCACTTCCACCAATCTCTTTGCTACCAATGGTGTGTTTACGAATCTAACCGCAACAGGGAACACAAACTTAGCCACCACCACCATCAGCAACCTTTCAGTTACTAATACAACAACGTTTAACGGTCCAGCACTTCTCAACGGTTTTACCGCCGGCTCAGTCTTATTTACCGGGGTAAATGGTCAAATTACTCAAGACAACGCTAATTTTTACTGGGATACAACAAACAAACGTTTTGGTATTAACACAACAACACCTACCAACGCCGTATCAATTAATGGGGGATTATCACTCTCTTCAACAACCCCATCAACAACAAATTACGCCCTTTACAATCAGTCAGGGGTACTGTATTGGAATGGTTCGGCAATTACCACAGCTTCTTCTTCGAATTTTTCTGATATTACTTGGATTAATGCAACAAGTACTGGGGTCACTAGTTTGGCACAACTCGTTGTTTCAGCCACCTCAAGGCTCGCTACAACTTCAATTACTAGTCTTTCAGCAAGCAGTACTGCTGTTTCACGAACCAGTACCTTTGCTCAGGGTTTAAGTGTTGGCACAACAACCGCCCCAAGCGCTACTCTTGACGTGTATGGGGAAGTTAAGAATTTGATACGATCGAATGGGTCTTTCTCTACAAATATAACTACTACGATGGCTGATAGTGGTGCTAATGATATAAAAATTGTTGGAAAATATGCGTTTGTTGCACAAAATACCGCAAACCTTTTGAGTATCTACGATATCTCAAATTCAGCATCTCCAACTAAAATTGGCAGTGTCACTTCTACGGGTATAAATCGATTGGATGTTTCTGGGCGTTTTGTGTATGCGTGCAGTATAGCCGGCTCACTTTTCTCTGTGATAGATATCTCAAATATAAATAAACCCACAGTGCTTGGTACTACCTCACTAAATAATACTTGTACAGCGATTGAGAGCGTTGGACAGCGTGTCTACGTATATGAAATTGGTCGAAAATTCCAAATTATTGATGTTTCAGACTCTTATGCACCTGCCGTTCTTACGACTTTGAGCCTTGATCCGACGAACACAGGCTCGATGGATGTGCAAGGCAGATTTGCTTATCTTACAACTGATAATTTATTTAATGTTGTTGATATTTCGGTGCCAAGTAATCCGCAAATTGTTGGAACGTCCACAATCGCGACCGGTTTTCAATCGTTGTTGCCAGGCATTGCTGTACGTGGGAAGTTTGCGTATGTATATGGCGACATGACGAATACCGGTGAAAACAATATTCTTGTGTTTAATGTTGCAGATCCAACCTCCCCTTCATTTATTGTTTCTTCAACGGTTAGAAGTGGTGGAGCTGCTTTAATGGGCTCTATCGAAGTGAATGGTAGATATGCCTATCTGCCTTTTTATGCGGCAGGTGGCATGTATGGTTTTGACGTGATGGATGTTTCAAGTTCATCATTGCCCGTGAGGGCTGGTAGTGTTGAGTATGCTGGTGGAGGTACGATAGTTACGGGCGGAACAGCGCTTGATATTATTGGTAATACAGTGATCTTATTAGAAAATACGAACTCAACATTAGCTTCTATTTCGGTGTTTGGTACGGAAGTTGGTTCTATTGTTGCCCACAGCGCCGAAGTCGGAAGCCTCCAATCAACCATGGATATTATTGCCCAAGGTAAAGTGCAGGCAAATTCTAGTTTGAGTGTGGGAATTGGAGGTATTATTTCAAACGGTGATATTTCTGTTACTGCCACCGGCACCTCCTACATCGGCGGAACTCTTGGCGTCGGCACCACCACCCCTGCCACCAAACTCCAAGTCCTTGGTGATATCAGAGTAGGAGATGCAGCAACCAACGGTTGTATACAACGTTTCGACGGTACAGCACTGACTGGTACCTGTGTATCAGACGAACGCCTCAAACAGAATATCCAGCCATTTGACAATATCCTGGCCAAACTCGCCAAACTTACCCCAGTAACTTACCGTTTCCGCTCCGAAGAATTTCCTGACTTCCATTTTGGAAATAGCCTTCAGTACGGTCTTATTGCCCAAGATACCGCAGCAGTATTGCCAGAACTCGTAGAAACTAACGTAAAAGAGGGGTTCATGGGTGTTAACTACCACCTCCTTCCTATCTACCTTCTCCAAGGTGTAAAAGAACTTAATATCAAAGTAGCTACCATTGCCTCAAGCACCATAAGTACAACAGAGAAACTTTCCTCTGACCTATCCGATCTTAAAATATGGGTAACGGACAACATCGCCCTTGCCACGTCTTCTCTCAATCAACAGCAAGTCCAACCACTCTCCACTACCACTCTTATCTCCCTTCTACAAAACGCCGCTATTCCCAATCTTTCGATCACCGATCTCACCACCAACCGACTCACTGTCTCTCAGGCAGCAACCTTCAATGGTACTCTAACGGTTGAAGACCATGTAGAGTTTGGGGTGGATACGGTGGGTAAGGCCCTTGTTAAGGCTGGTGCGCTCAAAGTTGATGTAGTTTTTGTCAAAGAATATGTGCGAGCACCTGTCGTTGTTGCGGCTCCGGTTGATTTCGATGGTAGCTGGAAAATGACTTCAGCAGATACTAAAGGTTTCCGTCTTGAGTTAGCCAGCACCTCCACGTACGATGTGTTGTTTAACTGGTATGCATTCCAGGGATCAAATGCTATGAATATTTCAATCGGTGAGGCAGCATCTTCTGTTCAAGCGTTAGTTGTAGAACCATATACCTCGGTCCCTTCTACGAGCTTATTATTTATTACCCCGTCTTCGACGGCAGAATTGGGAATTGTTGGTGCGGCTTCTACTACGATATCTGTCTCTACTACGTCAAGTACGGTTGATACTCTGGATACTACCTCCACATCACCGACTACTTCTCAGGAGAGTGTGCCTCTGGCATCATCGTCCACTGTTTCCTTTGAGAGCGCCTCGTCCACACCTTCTTCGGTTGCTGAACCGTCTCCACAGCCAGCTCCAGAGACTATAATCACCCCTCCAACCATCTCTCCAACCGCGGAGACTTCTGGT
Organism: Candidatus Magasanikiibacteriota bacterium; assembly: GCA_052035445.1. Classification (GTDB taxonomy): domain Bacteria; phylum Patescibacteriota; class Patescibacteriia; order Magasanikbacterales; family GWA2-37-8; genus CAZQUL01. The sequence goes on along the minus strand of JBPOHP010000066.1, from coordinate 1,827 downwards.
GAGTCGGTGGTAGCTCCGATAACGCCAACAGTAGAGCCGACCGTTGAAACTGCGCCTACCCCTGAGCCAGTACCTGCTCCTACGGAATCATAATGACTAAAAGCACCTGTAGCCCTCGCTACGGGTTGCTTTTTTATACAGGTACGCTACCATCACTCTATAATGACTTTTTTGTATGCCTGAACTATCCAAAGCCTACGAACCGCAAAAATACGAAGATGCTATTTATAAACAATGGGAAAAATTTGGTCTGTTTGCGCCTGAAAAATCTGCTCCAGGAGATGCTAAAGAGCATTTTTCAGTTGTTTTGCCGCCGCCGAACGTTACGGGGACGCTGCATATGGGTCATGCCGCGATGCTGGCCATCGAAGATGTGATGGTGCGCTACCATCGAATGAAAGGGGATCGAACGCTCTGGGTGCCCGGGACTGATCATGCCGCCATCGCCACGCAATCAAAAGTTGAGAAGATTATTGCTAAAAACCTAGGAAAAACCAAGTACGACCTCGGTCGTACAGAATTTTTGAAACACGTGCAAGTATTTGCTCAAGAAAGTCACGATACGATCGTTAATCAGTGTAAGAAAATGGGGGCTTCGCTTGATTGGAATCGAGAGGCGTACACCCTTGATACTGTACGTAGTCAAGCAGTTCGCCTTGTTTTTAAGCAGATGTATGAAGATGGGCTTATCTATCAGGGTCACCGTATTGTAAATTGGGATCCTGATGGTCAAACCACGGTTTCCGATGACGAAATCGTGTATAAAGAAGAAAAAACCACTTTTTATTATTTTCAATACGGTCCGTTTGTTATTGGAACTGCGCGTCCCGAAACCAAATTTGGGGATAAGTACGTGGTAGTACATCCTGACGATGAACGATATCAAAATTTTACTACTGGCCAAACAATCCATTTAGAATGGATAAATGGTCCAATTACTGCAATTATTATCAAAGATGAGGCGATTGATAAAAATTTTGGTACGGGTGCCATGACCATCACTCCTTGGCATAGCACGATTGATTTTGAGATTGCCGAACGCCATCATCTTGATAAAGAACAGATTATCGATGAGCAAGGGAAGTTATTGTCGATTGCTGGCGAGTTTGCCGGGCTAGACATTCGTTCTGCTCGAAAATTGATCGTAGAGAAACTCCGTGCTAAAGGCCTGGTGGTTAAAGAAGAAGAATACACTCACCAGGTGGCAACGGCTGAGCGCTCGGGCGGCATTATTGAGCCGCAGATCAAAAAACAGTGGTTTATTGGAGTTAATAAACCGTTTAAATTACGTCATTCTGCGCTCAAAAATTTTAAGGTTGGTGATGAAGTAACTCTTAAACAATTACTCCAATCAGTTGTGCGCGGCGGTGAAATTAAGATTATTCCCGACCGTTTCGAAAAAACGTATTTTAGTTGGATCAATAATTTGCGTGATTGGTGTATTAGTCGTCAGATTTGGTTCGGGCACCAAATACCTGTTTGGTATAAGACAGCGGTTGGCTCGGCTGGGGAGGCTGTGCATTTTGATGCTAACGTTTTATGCGCGAAATTAAATTTAGTAGATGAAAAAGATTTTAATGCTTTTTCTTATAAGTTACTGGAAAAACAAGAAATTACAAACATACTATGGGCTTCGAATAAAGATGGAAAAATTCAGTTGCATATTGGTTATGTAGATTTTTTGACTAAAAAAGGATTGCTAGGTGAAGAATGGGTAAAAGAAAATCGTTTAAATAAACATCAGAAAGAGCCTGAAATTTTTATTGGAGAAGAGCCGCCTGAAAAAATTGGATGGTATCAAGACCCTGACACCCTCGACACCTGGTT
>JBPOHP010000005.1:0-2155 GCA_052035445.1 Candidatus Magasanikiibacteriota bacterium | reverse complement strand
TCTACCCACCCACCGCTTGAAGAGCGCATCAAACGTTTGCGAAATATGGGTGTCTGATAAAAAATAGACGAGCAAGAGCTCGTCTATTTTTTTGTATCATTATTCGCTAAAAATTTCGTTAGCAGTATCATCTGCTAAGTCTGTTTCGGTGAGGATGTTTCCGGGATGTTTGTTTCGTTCAAGCGCTGCCATTCCTTTCGCTTGTAGTTCAGCAGGGCTCAGTTTCAAATTCTCTCCCGGTTGTGGTGTCCCTGCAGAAGATATGATGCCAGCATCACGGTATTCCGCTTCGCGAAGAACTTTCTCTGTACGACGTGTTAACGCTCCTGTCTCTGCAAAATTTTTGTTCATATTACGTGATATTTGTATTAAATTAAGTCTATTTATGTCGGTTACCACCGATGCTATGATTAAACAACTGGGTGATTTATGTTGTGATGTGTTTGAATAATTCTTGCTTTTTTATTTCAAGTACATGAGATTCTTTTGTTTCAAGATTAAGACGTAGTACCGGCTCGGTATTGCTCGTCCTGACATTAAACCAGCCCCACTCGAATTTCATATAGAGCCCATCAAGGTGCGAAATTTCAAGAGCAGTGGGGGTATAGTGCTCTTCGATTTTTGTAATCACTGCTTGCTTGTCATGGATTTCAAAATTGATTTCTCCAGAATGGGCGTATTTTTTGAGCGGATGAATGAGCTCGCTCAGCGGTTTTTGCTCGCGCGATAAGGCTTGTAAAATGTATAACAGACTGAGGTCGGATGACTCAACATCGTACATACTGTGAAAGTACTGATGGAGCGAAAGTTCAGAAGCAAAAATTCCGCCTTCGTCTTTGAGAATTTTTTTGATGAGCGCATGGCCGACCGGGCACATACTGACGGTAGCGCCATGAGCTTGCCAGACTTCGGGCACAATCATGCTACTGCGTAGATCGTAGAACATATGACCGCGATTGCCATTGCCGCGCAGCACCTCGAGCCCAACGAGCGCGCCAACAAACGAGGCATCAACCACCTCTCCTTTTTCATCAACGAGGCCGATACGATCGCAATCACCATCGAGCGCAAACCCAAGATCAGCGCCGGTCTCGCGTACTTTGGCTTGAAGTGCGGCTAATGTTTGCGCTTTCAGCGGATTAGCTTCATGGTTAGGGAAGGTACCGTCGGGCTGTAAAAAGAGATATTCGGCGGTAACGGGCAGTTTTTTTATTACGTCGGGGAAAGTGGCGGCCGCCATACCATTACCCGCATCGATTATTACTTTTAACGGTTTGATTGATGCTGGTGAAACGAGATTAAAAATTTGTTCTTCGTAAGCTGGCAGCACGTTGATAGTGTTTCGATTTTGCGAACCGGCGTGCTCCACACGTGCTTGGTTGTAGAATGTTTCGGCATGCGCACGTAATCGATCCATGCCGGTATTTTTTCCGAGCGGTAAACCGTTTTCAAACGCCATCTTAAATCCGTTGTACTCAGCTGGATTATGACTGGCCGTGATCATGATACCGCCAACGTGAGTAGTATAGTGGGCGACGGCAAAGTTGAATAAAGGTGTAGAAACTTCACCCGCACGTACGACGTGTGCACCCTCTGCTTCGATGCCGTCAATCACCGCTGTTTCAAACTGCGGGCTGGTCGGGCGCATGTCGTGGCCGACAACGATATACCGATTATTAAGTACTACCTGGTTTTCGCGCAAAATGCGGACAAACGCTCGGCCAATCGCATATGCGAGGTGTTCTGAAAGGTCTTGTGCCACGAGACCGCGTATGTCGTAGGCTTTGAAGATGTGGGAAGGGAACATAGAAAAGTACCAAGTACTAAGTACTAAGTACTAAGTACAAAGTACTGAGTACTAATTACCCGTATTCTACCTCCACCTCACTACACTGACAAGAAAAAGAAAACCACTCGGCGAACCGAATGGATTTCTTGGCTTAGACGCGGGGCTTGGATTTGAACCAAGGACCTTCGGGTTATGAGCCCGACGAGCTACCAGGCTGCTCCACCCCGCAGTGTGCTTTTTGTTTCGACTTCTGACTTCGGACTTCGGCGTATATTAGGTTGCTGAAGTCTGAAGGCTGATAGCTGAAGTCATTCAACAATGAGCGGCAGACCGGATTCGAACCGGCGACCTTCTCCTTGGCAAGGA
>JBPOHP010000007.1:0-4663 GCA_052035445.1 Candidatus Magasanikiibacteriota bacterium | reverse complement strand
AGATAGTGTTGTATCAAATCGTTTCATAATAAAGATCGGAAGAATGATCGTAAACAGTATTGTAGGGTAAGCGAGGTAGAGCGTCAATTTTAGGCAGTGCTCATACAGAGTGCTATGGGGCTGTGGTTAAAATAGATTAACATATAGCGAAATGTGGTGTGAGCGTATTTTTTACAACAATTTTCCAAAATTATCTTGACGCATTTTTAAAAATTTGCCATACTCACCGAGTTCGGTGCGGATAATCGCCTTTCTGGTTTCCAGAATGGGAGGAAAGTCCGAACGTCTCTTTGTGGCTTTGCTACAAAGATCGTGGTAGTGGGTAATACCCACCTTCGTCTTTTGTAAGAAAGCGAACGGGATAGTGGCACAGAGACAATACTAGTCCCGACTCGTCGGGATGAAAGGTGAAAAGTGCATTGAGGTTTATCAGTGATGAATTGATAGGCTACTGTGCTCGTGTACTGTGTGAGCTGTACATGTGCAAAACCCTACCTGGCGCAAGAGCAGCGGCCGTGCCCTTAAAAGCGCTACCGAAAAGTTCGCTCGCTTGACCTGGGTAGTAATGCCTGGGCTAGATATATGATTATCTCATCCTGATATGTCAGGATGGACAAAATTCGGCTTATAGCACCAACCCAAACCTTCCTCTTTAAACGAGGAAGGTTTTTGGTTTTTTGTTTGTCCTTGATAGTTGAGGTATACTATATTCAAAGTTTATGTTTTTTTATGCCTGAAGAATCAAATAAACGAACGAGTAGTTCAACATACGGATCCTATATCGATACAAGCGGTGAATTAGGGTCAAAAGAGTTGGGCTATGGTATGTGGTGGGTGGCTCATAAAACTGATTTGTATCGGATCGCGGTTTTTGCGTTAGGGCTTGTTACGCTCGTTACGTGGATATTTGCTTTATCGCGTGGTGTTTTATATGGTTGGTATACTTTTTCGAGAGAGCCACAATTGATTGCAGATGTTGCAACGTTTTCAAATTTTACCAACTTACAGGCTCGTTTTTCGCCCACACCGATACAAATTCTAGAAACTGTGGTGTTGCCTGGTGGCGTTGATAAGTATGATTTGGTAAGTGAAGTCGCGAATACAAATGCGTGGCATAAGGCTCAACTGGACTATTATTTTCAAGTTGGAGATGTCACAACTACGCTCCAAACCGCATCACTTGCGCCAGGTGAAGAGCGACCCATAGCTTTTTTAGGATACGAAGGTAGTGAGGTACGTGGTGGCGCTACGCTCGTGATTCAGGCTGTTCGCTGGTCTCGAATTTCCAATAAAAAAATCTCTAATCCAGCTGTGTACCGCGAAAATCGAGTTCAATTGAGTGTGGCAGATTTTGCCTTTGTTCGATCAGAAACTAATCCAGGAGTAACAGCGCATTCGGTGCGGTTTACGCTTACCAACAATTCATCTTTTTCTTTTAAAAATCCGCTTTTTTATGTAGGTCTCTATAATGCTGATACCCTCGTTGGCATCATTTCTCTTGAATTAAATAATTTGCGCGCACAAGAGACTGCATATATTGACTTACGAAGTTTTGTTCAGAATTTAAATGTAACCGATATTAAGATTTTTCCTCGCTTTGACGTGTTTGATCCGTACATATATTTGAAACCTGGTGAATGATAGTGTTTGGTCTGAGATAAGTGCTCAAAACAGTTTTTTTGAACTGTTTTGATTTTTTTGTTAGGATCGATTGGGTATATGCGTTTTGCCTTTCTTAAAAAATTTTCTCCTCGTAGTTTTGATTGGGTGCTGATGAGCGCTGTGCTTGGGTTAATTGCGCTTGGATTGACCGCCATTTACAGCGTTGATCTTTCTCGAGATTTACGTCTCAATTTGCTTAATAAGCAATGTATTTCAGTGGCTATTGGGTTTTTCCTGTGTACTATTTTAAGCATGCTTCAACCGACATTATATCGCTCTTCTGCTAAGTTGGTTTATGCATGTTCACTCCTCCTGTTGGCAGCCGTACTTGTGTTTGGCCGCGAAATTCGTGGTACACAGGGGTGGTTTGTGTTTGCTGGTTTTTCGTTTCAACCTGTGGAATATGCAAAAGCAGCGTTGATTATGCTACTCGCTTATAGTAGTTCGCGGTTTGGTAGGCGGTTTGAGCGTCCATTATTTGTTATCGGGACTGGGCTTATGGCTTTTTTGCCAGCGTTATTAACCGTACGTCAGCCGGACGTTGGTTCGGCTATGATACTTATCATAATTTGGTTTGGCACAATGTGTTTAGTAGGAATTCGTTGGACGCATATTATAGTAATAATAGGTATTGGTGTGGTGGGTATGGTATTGGCTTGGTTTCTTTTTTTTAATTCTTTGCAAAAAGCCCGCTTCTCGAGTTTTTTACATCCTGAGGAGCATAGTATGACGAGTGGCTATAATGTCAATCAAGCCATGATCGCTGTCGGGTCAGGTGGAATATTTGGTAAAGGTATTGGCCAAGGTTCGCAGAGTCAGTTGCGATTTTTACCCGAAGCTCAAACTGATTTTATTTTCTCTGTTATCGCTGAAGAACTTGGCTTAATTGGAGCCTCAACGCTATTTGTGTTATGTGGTGTGATTATTTGGCGATTATTTGTCATTATGCGTACAACGGACGATGATTTCGTTGCGGTTACCGTTGGTGGTTTTGCGGTATTATTTTTTTGTCAGTGTATGATTAATATCGGGGCAGAGATCGGCATGTTACCTCTCACTGGTGTGACCGTGCCGTTTGTGAGTTACGGCGGGTCATCAATGATTATGAACTTGGTTATGATCGGCATTGTGCAGAGTATGGTGCCTAAAAAATATTAGTGGCGAGCATTATATAAAAAACCACCGTCCCCGAAGGGCGGTGATAAAATGAGTTTAGTTTTTCGTAGGGTAGGCAGCTTTTTTAGCCGAGCGCTTCGCCAATCCAATCCCAGAATCGCCTGAAACTCCAGGGCGGCGCCGCTACCTGTGCAATGAGTGCTTGATAATCTCCGTTTGAGTTCGGAGTTTTTCTTGCGAGCAGGTGAATCGAACGTCCGTGCAGGCTACAGGTTAGCCAGACCAGATTTTCCACCCGGTGTTGTTTGAGGAAATGCCAAGGTGCTTGGGCAAGATCTTGGGCTGTGATTCCGTAGCCACTGAGGATTTTTTCTTGCGCGAGACGTGTGAGGTCTTTTAGGTTCATGCGGTGCGCGATTGTGGTTGCGAGCTGCTCATTGAGCATCTTGTGCGTGGCGATAACGTCGCCATCGAAGGTGATTCTCCAGGGGAGTCCTCTTTTGGTTATTTCAAGCACAAGTGCTTTGCCCTCGACCACGCCGATGTATGTCAGAAACTTTTTGTTGTGATTAGTCAGTCGCCGGTACCAGATGGTACGCGCAACGACGTTTGGGTTAATGCTAACAGGTCTAGGGAGCGTACTGCGTTCGATCATCATTACGATGGCATCTGAGGTAAATTGTCGACCAGCCAGATTGTTTTTTGGATGGTTGACCATCGTTAGTAAGTGTTTTTGAGCATCAGCTCTTGTACCAGTTTTAGGACAACCAATTTCCTTATTGAGCGACATTGAGGCACCTTCCTTCGCTAGGGGTTCGCTAGTCACAGGGACACACTGTGAAGTATATCTCAAAAAAATATGCTATATACTTCTTTAAATATTGTCAAGGATAGTGTGGAAAATAGTTTTAGTTGAGGTGTTAAAAAAATCCCCATGTAATGGGGAGTCATAAGTCCGTGTAAGGACGGACGAGCGATTTTTTAGCTCATGTACTGATGTTGAGCCGCATCGTGAGCGACGAACCAGCCGATTTCGTACGGAGTAATTGTGCTTGGTTAAGCCGAAACGGCTTGGAAAATTGAGGGATTTTGCGGAGTGCTTGGTCCGGAATATTGTTAAGGTCAATCATGGTTCCTCCTTGTCTGAAAGTATATATGAACGCGATATTGTTTGAAAAGTCATACAAAAAGAGGCGCCACGCTTGGGTAAGCGTGGGCTTGGGGGTGGGAACGTCGTTGATGCGGGCCGGGTTAAGATCCCGGTGTCGGGTTAGGCGGCCGCCTTGTATGGCATGAACACCTCGCGGTTGTCGACTCGCACTACGCGATCGTGGCGCAGACAGCCGGCCGCGGGATCGAATGCCTTGTACTCGATGGCAATCATCACTTCCACGCTGCCGACTGGCAGGTGAGCCCAGGCGAGGAAGACCGCACCGTTCTCGTTGCTCGATTCGCAGCTCCACCCGAGCATGCGCGCGAGCTCGACGGTGATGCCGGCGGCGCGGGCCAGATCAGAGACCTGATTGTGGAAGTCATGGGCCAGGGCGTTCTTGAGGGCGATCGTGGCGGCGTTGTTCGTGGTCATGGGACGACTCCTGTTCGTGTTGCGAGATAGGTAGTCAAAACCATTGGTTCGACTGCCGGTGAACGCTCGTAAGAAATGTTCTTCAGAACGTTCACTGGCAGTCAGGTTGTTTGAACAACGAGATACTATACCATATCTATTTGATTTTGTCAAGATATTGATGAAAAAGTAGGTATGCTTTTTTTATCAAAAATGAGCCAAAAAAGAGCGCTTGGTCAGGTGTCACCCAGCGCTTCGCCCTGAAAAAAGGGTGTTTTGCCTTATCGTCAAGCGCATGTTAGCCTTTAAGTGGGCTTCGGC
>JBPOHP010000025.1:0-3116 GCA_052035445.1 Candidatus Magasanikiibacteriota bacterium | reverse complement strand
TGTGGTGAATATGTTCGTTCTGTATCAAAAGTGCGAACGATTCGACAAAGTCCATGATGGCAACTTTGTCTCTACCATATATCATGATCTCAACGTTGAAACTGACGCGTTGTTTGAGTATTTTCGTCGTGCGTAGCGACGTGTCGTCGCGTCTTTTATAAGCCCTCATTTCTTCGGTGTCCGGAGCGATGGCGAATACCGGAATGCGTTTTTGGATGCGGTTCGGCAGATATTCGTGGCGAAGATAATCGATTTTAAAGTTTGATAACGCTTCGCTGTTCACCCAAGCTAGAATTTTTTGTCCGGGGTACTTAAGCGTATCGGTATACACTTCTTTGATGCCGGATTCACCCTCATAGTATTTGATGTGCGGTTTCTTGTCGAAGAGGGTGACGAGCGATATGAGTTCGGGTAAGGCTTTCTCAAGCTTGGTTTTCTGTCGGTCGAGGCGCTCGAGAAGTTTGTGTGGTTCTTCGGCGGTGTACAAGCGTTTCTTTTGTGAGATGCTCGTAAAAAACAAGCCGGCGTGTTTCAGTTCGGCTACCAGGCGGTAAACGGTCGTGCGTTGTAGTTTTGTTTTTTGGGCCAGCCGCTGCACCGACGTCTCGCCTAATTCTAAGCCCGCCAAATATACTTTGGCGGCTTTTTCTGATAAACCATTTTCGGTGATGATATCGAGTAAAGTATTTTTCATAGGGTTAGTATACCATGTTAAAAAAATATGTCCACAAAATGTGACAACATTTACATCAGCATGTGAGATCATTTCTATCATTATTTAAGCTAAAAAAAATAGTTATCACTTATCAACAGATTAATTTAAATCAAAAAAATAAACAAAATTCCAATTCTATTACAATCTATATTGTGATCATGTTGTTAACAAACCTACAGGAGGTGCTATCATGGCCTGCAACTGTGCTACCTGTCGTTCTCATCGCCCCGACGAGTCTTACGACTACTCTGGTAGTGGATACACGTATCGAAGTCCTCTCAGTGAGGCTCTCGAAAACTATTCTGTCGAAGAAGCTTTTGCTGAACGAGCAGAACGTATACGCTGGGAAGAGAATGGTCGGCCATTGAGTACGACAGACGGATTCTAGTGTTCGGAGTCATGGCACGTTAGTGTGGTCGGTCATTTTTTGATCGACCATTTTTTTATACGTATTACACCTGACGAAAATATGTATTGCTACCAGGCAAAAAAATCCAGTATGTTTTGTAAATAAAAAACAGCCGTTGGAAGGCTGTTTTGGTGTGCTCGTCGAGGAATTCTTATTCTGCGAGCGGGTGCTGGCGGCTACCTCTTGTTTTCGGCGGGCTTCTCATCTTTCTTTTTGTCGGGCGGCGGGCAGCACTCAGGTTTGATCTCTTTGCCGCCCGGGCAGAGGCAGCCATTGCTGTCGGCTGCTGTCATGACCTGCTGAGCACCACCTGAGGGGGTGTTTTGCGCGCTAGCGATCCCGATTGCTGACATGAGGAATGCTGAAAGAACCCATGACATATTCATTTGGACGTCCCATTCGTGTGGCCGAAATGGCCGAAATGGCCGAAATGGCCGAAATGAGTGTATCGTACTGACTGTCATTTGTCAAGATATCAGTCAATGTATTTTTATAATCTCTAGTAAAGTAACACCTGCATAATTAAATTGAAAACGTAAGCGTAGTATGTTCAAACCCAGAAATCGTACGTAACTTCTGAAGCGGCGTTAGTAGGTTGATACCGATAAAAAAACTTTTACAGTTTCGTCGGGTACTGACTGTTAAACATCGTTACAAACTTATTTAGAAGATTTTACAGAACTAAAGCATTACTTTTTGTCTATTAATCTGTCCTAGACGAAAAAAAACCTCGCTCCATCGATCGAGTCATGGTGTAGATCGGCAGTTAAAAATCCCTCAGAGATTGCTTGTTTGTGTATAGTATCACGTAAAATTTTCTTTGGTTTCAGTCCCGCCTAATTCGGAGATTTTTTTTTAAACTCAGTTTCCGTTAAACGAGCGAATTCGCGTGTTAGTTTTTCGTGTGCTTGTTTAAGAGAGTCTTCTCGATGCATGTTTTTCATAGAGAAAAAAGTAAAAACTATTTTTTATTTCTTTCTGAACGAAAATATTGTTCCATATTTTTTTCAAACGATGCGTATGTTTGTTCTGGTAGTATATTTTCTTGGTACGCCCGGTTCATGAGGCTTTCAATATCTAGTTTGTTGTCTGGCGTAATAGGCACATTCCACCCTCGTTCAACGAATGTATCAACAACCTCATCGATCAGATGATCGTATTTAAACAGATCGTAGACCTCTGGTTTTTTTTGATCTGTCATGTCGCGGCGGGGAAGTTTGAGATTGTCGAAATCAATCGCATCGTGCCAATCATGAAAAGCGGCGGTTTTGGCCGCAGTGAAAAATTTTTCTTGGGAAGTAAGCACTTCTGCCCAACGTTCGTAGGCCGAAAGAGCAATGAGTGCTCGCGACCAAAAACTACCGGTGTGTCCGTCTTTGAATTTTTTGAGTAGAGCAGCGCGATCGGCGGGGTTCTCTGGCAGTGCTTCTTTGGCCGAGAGTGCCATCAGGATTGTTTTGGACGATAGATCGGGGGTTGCTTGTTGTTCTTGAGGTACGCTCGTTTTCAGTATTTTTTCAGAACGTCTGGTGTATTCTCCCCACGGGTACAGACCTTCACCTGATAATTCTGCGGCATCAAGGTTTTTTCGCAAACGATTTTCAAATTCTGACGATATTTTTTCGAGATGTTCTTGGGTAGAGAGCTCGGCTTTGGGTGGGCGGGGTGATTCGAATGAGGGGTGAGGCATATTATTTGATTCAAAAATAAAATTACAAAAATTGAGGTCGTTATTTTTTCCATTCAGTGACGATGTTACTAAAGTCGACTTTTTTCCACTGTTCTTTCCATATTTTTAAGTACTCAATATCATTTGAAGATGGTTCTGGGTCACATTTATCAATTTTCACGATGGACGGCATGATTATTGATTCTCCGATGAGTAGGGCTTCTCCTGACTGCATAGATGGCATTGAATCTGTTAAATTTCCCAAAGTATCTGGCAATAATCTTTTTACATAATTTTGATCATCTGGATTGGTAAGTCTCATA
>JBPOHP010000148.1:0-1620 GCA_052035445.1 Candidatus Magasanikiibacteriota bacterium | reverse complement strand
CTGACGTTTCTTTTTGCAAATTTTGGTAATCGGCGAGCGCGCGCTGCCAACCCAGCTTATATTCCTCACATTTTTGCGTAAGTGCACTATCAATCGCGGCATTTACTTCTTCAGCCGCAGAAACAGTTTCTTCTGGTTCATTAATTTTTTTTTCATCTTTTATTTCTTCTTGAGGATCAAACATATACGTACACAGATATTAATGTTTCAAAAGTTCGGCTGCTCGAACGACGAGCGGTACATACGCCACATAGTCCATCCGTTCCGGACCAAGCACGGCCAATATTTCATCTCGCTCTACACCGAATTTTATTGCTATCACACCCATCCTCTCTCCGAACGGATGCTCCCCTCCAACAAAACAACACGCATCTGAACCCACTTGGTCGGTAAAAAGAGCAACGCAACGTTCAAATTGATCAAACAGGCGCGAAAAATTCGTAATCTCTTCAACATCTTTAAATTCGGGCTGGGCAAACAAGCTCGAGAGTCCCGTGTAGTAAAACGAACTAAGTGATTCTGTGACGAGCACCATTTCCGAAGTCAGATCGACTAATGTTTTAGCTAACTGACGTTTGTACAAATCGTGATTAGATATAGCAACCTGCTCCAACTTTTCTCGACCAGTTTTCTTTAGTTTCTGATCAGCCCAGACAATATCGTTCAAGTAACTTCGATATCCTTTAGTGGTAGGAATCCGCCCCGCCGAAGTATGAGGATGCGTGAGCAAACCTTCGTCTTCGAGGGCGCGTAAATCATTGCGCACCGTTGCCTCGCTCCACTCCAACCCCGCTTCAGCAACCAAAAACTTTGAGCCAACGGGTTCGGCTGTGGCAATGTAGTGTTCGGTTACTAATTTGAAGAGTTGTACTTGACGATCGTTCATAATATTATCACTCTCATTATCTGAGTGATAATATACCACTCCCCATTCCTGCACTCAAGACTGACTTATACACAACAACCAAAAAACCAGCTTTACGCTGGCTTATTGTGGTATTAGTGATGATGTGAATCTCCTGCTCCGTGCGGAGCGTGGCCAGCTGAAACTTGCCCGTGATTCGCTGCTGGAGAGGATGGCATTATTTGAGCATCCGAAGAGATGAGAGAAATTTCGCCAAACAGCACATTTTCCACATAAATTCCCCGGGTGTAGAAAATGCGTTCAAGCTCATTTTTTAAATCATTTTCAACTTCGATTCGTCGTGCCCCGATAATATCTCCGCAGTTAAACCGGCTGAACACCATACGGATACGACTGCGAATCGTGGGACGAACGATTTTGATAACGAAATCTTCGCCAATCGTCTGCCAGAGCGAAGGAATCTGGTGAACATCCAAACGAAGTAAAATAGTACCCTCAACACCGATACGTTTCCCGTCTGCTGAAACACCAGCGATAGGGATATCTCCGAGCGCTTTTTCGTGTTCGGGATTAAACTGTCGAGAAATACTATATTCAAGCGTCTGAGTATTAAATAATTTTGCTTTTTGCCAAAACGGAATCTTTAAATGCAGACCTGGTGTCAAAACTTTTTTCAGGACTCCACGACCCAGATCATAGACACAAGCAACATACCCGGGTGGAACATAAATAAACAAACCTTTTAAAACATCATC
>JBPOHP010000174.1:0-6436 GCA_052035445.1 Candidatus Magasanikiibacteriota bacterium | reverse complement strand
AAGCCGGAAAATTCACCCATCTCACCCCCGACCCACTCATCACGCAGGCGAAATTTGAAGAACTTTCAAAGCGACTAGAAGGGCTCAAAACAGCCCGACCGCGTGCTGCTGCCGAAGTAGCTCGCCTCGCCGAACTCGGAGATTTTTCAGAAAATGTAGAATATCAACTTGCCAAAGGCAAATTGCGCGGCATCAATCAAGGCATCACCGATCTTGAAAAACAACTCATCAATGCCCGAATTTTTAGTCCTAAAGAAAATACTGACACCGTGCAGCTTGGCCACACCGTCACCGTCGAAAGCGACGGCGTACAAAAAACGTTTCAAATTCTTGGCTCGACCGAAATCAAACCCGGACAAGGAATTATTTCACACCACTCCCCACTCGGCGCTGCGCTCATGGGCAAAAGTGCAGGTGATTCAGTTATGGTGAAGTTGGTGAATGGGCTAACCAAAAAATATACCGTGATAAAAATAACGGCGTAAAACCAACCGGAAATTATTTTTCCCAATAAAAAATGGTGGTTAGCCGTTTTTTTATTGTATGTTAGGTATTTTTATGGCCACGAAAAAAACGTTTGTGGAATATTGTTTTTTTTTAGCCACTCCGTAAAAGCGCTACTCGTCGCAAACCGTTCTTTCATGAGGAGAAGCAATGCGTAGTCTTTATACTCCGCCGGAACCGTAACCTGATACTCATAATCATCATGCCCCCACAGTTCGCGCGCCGCATCACCCACATCATACCCGGCCATAACAAGCTCGCCATTTTCTGAGACAGATGCTTTGAGGGTACGAGATTTTTTTTTCATCCTTAACGCTCTGTATCTCAACCTCGTGGGGAATGTTTGGCATATATTATTCTCCGTTTAATTTTGCCCGGGTTGATGGGCCAACCGTACCGATAGGATTTAAGCCGTGTTGCGTCTGATATTTTTTTACTGCCTCGAGCGTCGCTGCTCCAAAAAATCCGGTAACATCACCTGTAAAAACACCTTCTTTTTTTAACCGTTTTTGCAGCTCTGTCACCTCGGTGCCACGATCTCCCGGGACAATGGCAGCCACGAAACGATAGACCGATGAAACAGGCGTGACAATGTTTGGCGAGACAATCGGAGTAGTCACTAGCGGAGCGTCTACCACCATCACCGCGATTGGGGTGCATATACCATTAAGTGAGCACACCGACATAGAAGCAGTACCTGCGGCCGTACCACGCAGAGTGAGCACACCCGCCGACGATAGATTTGCTGAAAACGGCGTGCCGGGGTTGGATGAAATACTATATGATCCAGAGCCGCCAGAAACAAGCATTTTTATTTCTTGTCCAACCGTAAGTTGGTACGTAAGACTGAGTGCTGGCACAGGAGCCACCACTGAAGCTGCATTCACGATCACCGTAACAAGCGCGCAACCACCACCGGATTGGCAGACGGTAATCGCGGTCGTACCAGGCTGAGCTCCGGTGACTACAAGCATGCTGCCAGTGATAAGTCCGTTTGCTATGGTTGCATTAGTGTTATTTGAAATCGCATAACCACCAGCTCCGGTGAGTGCAACCGATTGTTGTTGCCCAACAGTTAACGTGATACTTGACTGACTGAGGGTGAGGGGCAGTGTCCCGGCCGCAGCCACAACCGCCGTGATTGTTCCACAACTTCCGCTCGCAGCACACACGGTTAGCTGTGATGAGCCGTTCGAGTTACCATACAATGTAAGCGTGTTACCGACCACATTAGCTTGAATAACCGTGTTGTTAGAATTTGAAGACAAAGAATAGGCACCGCTACCACCACTCAACGTTAGTGAAACAACTTGCCCCGGCGTAAGCGACGGATTTGTTTGGCTAAATATAACGCCCGATTGCACGCTTGCCGACTGAACCACCGCCACGAGCGTTGCACACACAGAAGCATTTACCGCCGAACAAATTTGTAACGATGTTGTTCCCACAGCTATACCAACTACCGTAATTTGGTTATTGGTAACGGAAACATTCGCAACTCCGGGCGTAGTATTACTCGAAAGATAGAGCGGATTGCCGGTCGTGTTATTAACAGTAATAGCAGAGGTCTGGCCAACACCAACCGTAACACTTGTCTGGCCAAGCGATAGTGATCCACTATTTGATACAGCAGTAGTGCCGTAGGGCCAGACCACGGAATCTGAGCGAAAATTATTAACCGAAATATTCACCAAACTTCCTGTTGTAATACCATAGGTCGCGGTAGAAATGGTAGTCGAGTACGACCCGTTTTGGTTGGTTGTTCCAAGTGCACTCATCTTAACAATCCCGCCCGCACCGAGATAGTTTAAAATAACTCCAGCATTTGGATCGCCGGTGACCGTCAATTGTACCGTGTCACCGCTCCCGGTGTAGCGGGCCGACACGGTAGGGGTGGCAGCCGAAACCGGCACCGCCCACAGGCAACAAACAAATAACGCGCTCACCAAAATTTTTTTAAGCATACAATCGATGTACAAAATTGAAGAACATACTACCAGTATAACACGTACTTACTAAGATTCACCGCACACTCTTCTACAATTAGAGGGGTAGCTGTGGTACTGTATCAATATACTTTTTATTTTTTTATATGGGAAAAGGAGAAAAAATAGGTCTGGCCGCCCTGGGACTCGCTGGCGTGCTGGGTGGGCGCGAAGTCATGATGGATGACAGTAAAAAAATTGCACAAGAAATTACTGATCATACTGCGTCCATCTCCTCATCAGACATGAAGCCAGCTACTACTGACCACGAGTTTGGAAAAGCCGCCAAAAAACCTGACACCAAAAAACCCTACAAAGTTACCACGGCTGGTGATATTGGAAACATCATTGATGATTTAATACCGGGTACCAAACAATAATCAATAAAACGGAGGTGACTCCGTTTTTTGATATAAAAAAACTGCTGCCACCTCAGAGAGGCGCAGCAGAGATACTACCGAATGATATGCGGGACAAACCGACTCTTGTTATCAGAAATGAGCCCGTTTGATTCGCGAATACCGATGCCGGCGGCGTCGTTACCGATTACCCAGCTGCCGATCACCGGGCACTAGTTTGTTTGTAAGGATATTTACCCCACAAACGCCGCACTCACCCACCCAAAAGATTTGTTATAAGCAATCTTCACCCACCCGTCTTTTTTCTCAAGTGGTGTGATACGATCATTCAATTTAAGCTGCCCGAGCACCGCGAACGTCACAGCCGGACCACTACGTACATTGAGCACGCTCGCGGTTACTTTAAATATAGCAGCTGGTGGTGTGGCGGTGGTAGGCTGTTTGATCGGAGAAGTGGTGGGAGCAGTCACTGGAATCACTGGAGCGAGAGCAAATTTTTGTTCGTCAATTTTTTTATTTTGAAAATCTGCCAACGTGTAGCCAGCCAAAAACTGAAAATGAGGTCTGTCCGGAAATGTTTTCCACATACCGCCCCATTCCAACCCTAAGCGCTGACCAATCTCTCCCACACGCGCGAACGTTGCAATGTTGCTGTAGTCGGCTTTACCATTAACGACCGGCACAAAATCAAAGGCTACACCGTAATTGTGGAGTGAAAATCCGCCCTTAGCTTTAGTCACAATCGACCCGGGCTTGGTACGTCCTTGCGCAAAAAGCGCATCTTGTTCGGCAATCGTGCGTAACGTTTGAGTGACAATGATCGTAATACCCACTGCTTTGCAATCAATAACCAACTGTTCGGCTAATTTTTTTACTTTTGGCTTGAGAAGATTAAGGTCGGCCATAAAAAAAGATATATCTAATGATGATGAAAACTGCTGATACGCTGTCGCAATTTTTATATCATACTGATTTTGCGCATAACCAGGACCATTATACAACCGCGCAAATGTTGCCCAATCATGAATCTTGAGTGCGATAAACATCGCTGGATTAGCGCTCACAAATTTGAGAAACGCTGCAACATGGGCTTCTGATCCGGTTTTAAGGTAGGTAATAAATTCTTCCGGGGTGGCGAAACCGCAGGCTCGACAATTTGATCCCAAAATTTGAAACATGCCGTACGAGGCACATTTCAGCGCACACGGATGAATCTTGGCCGCTTCTGATAGTCGTATATTCTCGGCATCACCGCCTTTATAGAGCGCACGATTCCAGACCGGAGAAATCAGATTAGGAAACTGAACCATGAGCGTATCCGGGTTCAATCCAACTTTTCTTAATTCTTTATAAAACAAATGCGCCTCAAACAAGACCGTCAACTCGCCGTTTGGCTGGAACCCGCTGCGCCCACCAGACTCAACCTGGGCCACCGCGAGGACTGACGCCACGTCAAGCCCAAATGGTTGGGCGACGTTTTTTATTTTTTGCGGGTCAAACATACGATTAAAAAAAACTATTCCGGGAAAGAATAGCCCCCCTCCCTCACTACCATACTAAGTCTTTTAAAAAAATAACAAGAGTATCTGATCATGCTTTTCGCCGTGCCACAATATGCAAATAAATCGTTGACCGCGGTTGATAACGCTCGCTCGAGATGATATCAAAACCTTGGTGCTCAAGCAGTTCCTCAGCTTGAAGTTCGTCGTAGTAACTAAACCAGCGTTTACTCGGAACTCCGGTTGTTTCTTTATACTCTTCGCCCACTCCCACAATAAGCCCCAGTGCTACCACGCCGCCGGGTACGAGCACGCGTTTCATTTCTTTGAGCGCCCGTTCGGCTTCGTATTCGGGCACATGAATGAGCGAACAGTACGCCCACGCACCTGCAAACACACTGTCTTTAAACGGTAAATGATTAAAATCACCAACGACCGCATCGAAACCTTGTTCAACACACTTGGCAACCATCGTTTTGGCCGCATCAAAACAAACAACAGTAAGACCGGCATTTTTTAAAAGCTGAGCATCGCGACCCGGGCCACTACCGACGTTGATCACAACACCTGGCGCGAGTTTGGCAAAACGTTCTACAAACTCCCGCGGAAAATCTTTCCAAAATAGGGTGGTTTCTTGGTCATACTCCGCAGCAAAACGATTGTAGGTTTGAATGGTTTGGAAGTCCATAAGCTGTTATACATACTCAGCATAGCAGTAAATTTACAATATACAAAAACCGACCTATCCTGGTCGGTTACACGCGCTTAGCACCCACTCGGTCTCCCACAAGCGGTGTTCTGCAGAGCATCCCCCCGTGTCGGTGGCTCACAGGTAAATGTCCCGAAGAACGATTCACTCTCTGAACTAAAGACATGAGACGTCCCACCCGGTGTCGTGTACCAGGTTCGATACACCGGACACGTGTAGGAGTACGGGGTACCACTTGGTTTCCCCATCCCGGTCTGAAACCAGTGGCCCAGATTCACATTACAGCTCCAACCACTGGCTTGGAGTGTTGTGTGTTCGCCACCATTTTTAATAGTAATAATATGGTTGGTCCCACTCGAACACTGCACCCGTTCGTTAGTAGTACCGTCAACCCACGGACTACTTGGTACGGTGAAGAGCTCCTTTTCAAACACATACCCCGTACATATCGGCGGAGCAACGTTGGTAGGCCCATAACACCGAGCGTTAGTTATTGGATTACGAAAACGATAGACCGTGAGCCAACAGCCAGGTAGCTCATCCACCTGCCCATTACCATTATTATCCCGACCATCACATACTTCTGTCCCGGGTGGGACAGACGTAAGATCGGGTGGTGGAGGCGAAACCGCCATGTCGCGTGGTGGAGTAGTGGCCATGTCTGGAGCAGAACCGCCTGAGTCTTGGCACTGCCCATTTCTACACCCGTACCCACATCGTACGGTAGTGGTTGAACAACCTGATGCCGAACAGAGAATCTGAGTATCCGCGTCACGACAGTACGAGGTGGTACAGACCCGATTTTGGCAATCATTGTTAGCGCACCCACACGGACAGACTGTGATAGTGCTGCCACAGGTGTCTGCATTACAGGTGCTTAGTCGCGAAGCATCAAGACACGTTTTGGTGCCAGCGCTACAGGTATTGACGTCGCCACAATCGTTTCCGTTACAACCACAGCCACACGTGAACCCGTTTCCCCAACTCAAACCGTCAGCGCTACACGTTTCTCGGTTGGCACCACTACACCGTTTTTCACCCGGCATACAGATGTGCTGTGGTGTTGCCACATCAACCGGATCACAGCCATCGGCGTACGGTGAGCGGACGCAACTATAGCTCGCGGTCGTACCAGGGACGTGTACTGGTTCAACACATTGCACCTGGTCAATGAGAAAGTTGCGCCATTCTGGTGATTGGTTTTTGGCTGCCTCGCACGAGGGGCAAAACGCCTCCATCCATTCCCAGGTGGCGTAGGGATTTTTAGTGCGAGCCAAAAGAAGACAACTCGTTCGTACTTCCCGATTGAGTGGCACAAGAATGTTCCATCCCAAGGTAAAACAAGTATCACAGAACGCCGAACAGAACTCACCAACCAAC
>JBPOHP010000006.1:0-3537 GCA_052035445.1 Candidatus Magasanikiibacteriota bacterium | reverse complement strand
TATGGTTTTTGGCATCAACCCTGCCGCAACCGAACGGTGAAAATTCTTATCCATTGTAAGAGGGCTTGGCATTAGGGTCAAGTGCACTCACCTGTTAATAAATTTTTTTTAAGTCTCGCTTCGCCTTGGTGTGCCAACTATGGTGGGCGCTCGCCCCGAAGCTCGCACTCTGTTCACAGATCGTTCAGATATCACAATAGTAGCATTTCCGATCGCTTTTACGCACATACAACCAGTAAGACTCGCAGCCGCTCAAAAACCCAACCTGCGGGCATTTTTGAAAATTCATTTCACTAAACATACACTAGTACAAAATTTTCAAACCAAGCATAAACAGTGCTTGGCTTTTTGATGAATTTCTTTGCTTGTTTGAGGCCAAAATTAACCAAAGTACTATTTCCGAAATAGTCTTGACATATATTATAAATTATGCTATAATAACGTGTTATGCCTGTTCTGAATGTATTACTCGCTCATTTCAATTTTAAGAAAAAAATAAGGCGTTCAGAATACGATAACCTGCATGTTGCAGGTTATCGTAGACGAACGCCTTGTGTGAACAAAAGGAGCTGCCATGAACTCGACGAACCGTCTTTCAGCGTTGATTGCTTTGATCTTTGCTGCAGCTGGTTGTGGACCGCTTGATATGGAGGAGATTGGACTTGAATTTGCCATGGATGGTGTGAAAGTGGTTAAACCCGCCACCTGCCAGCAGTTAGATATCATCCCGCTCGGCAAGACCGGAGAAATCGGACATAATCTGAGAGCGCCTAAAAATTTGAATCGCTCACTGTCCGAGACGATGCGCTACGGTGTGACACCTGGTGGGCTAAGACTCATCGATCGCTTCTCGATTCGTTGCCTGCGCTATGTGGACAACCGGGATTACTTTACCACCCTCGAGAAACCAATGGGAGGGTTTCAGGACGGTGGGACGTATATGGTCGGTTTTCGTAGTGATTGGCAGATGAGTCAGTCTCCAATGGACACGCAACCTTTCGACTCGGATAATGACGGGGTGAATGATGTGGCAGATGTCTGCCCGCTTGAGCGCGGTATCGCTGAGCTTCATGGATGTCCTGATCGGGATGGTGACCACTACGCAGACTACACGGACGTATGCCCGGACCGACCGAGCGGCAACAACCCTGATCTGTCGCGTCCTGGCTGCCCGACGCCTGTCGAGCCCGTGGTTGGTAGTACGTGCATTGGATTGGGGCGCGCGGATACCGATTTTCCACAGTACCTCTGTCAACTCACGGGCCCGAACCTGGTGAGTAAGAGTAACTTTGCAACGAGCGCTGGTACGTGGGTGCTGAACACGGACACAGCTTCGCGGAGTGTGGTTGTGTGCTACGACAGCCAGGTCGGCACGTCGGATTTGTCGGTGACGTTTTTTGATAACGTCCCAACCGCGAAAGGCCAGATCGCAATGAATGGGCAGTCGTGCAGTGTCCTGCCTCCAACAGCGACCATCGTGAATAGCTCGGCGGTGCAATCTAACGGTATCCGTGGATTTGAGCTGGCGACCATCGGGTCGGCCGGATATACTTTCGCCTCGTGCCCGCGAGCGACGTTGCCTTCATTGAACGGCCCTGGTTCGTGCCAGGCACGCTAACCATCCACACTAACCACCCGCGTCCACCACGGTCTGCTCCTCTCCCCGTCGTCTAGGATAGTACCTCCCCCGCATTTCTTGAAATCCTACCTTGGAGAGTTCTCTCCACCTATGCCCGAAGAATTCCTTCGGGCTTTCTTTTTAAAAAAATCATCCACAGATGTGTGGATAAAAGTGTGTATAAGTTGTTAATAGTGGGGAGAAAATGATTTTTCTGCTTATAGCTATGCCACCTCTTTGACAACTACTTATCCACCTGTTCTCGATTGACAGTCCGCGCATTTCTGCGTACAATACGCTCACTTTTTGATCTTCCGAGGCGCCAGAATGCTCCCCTTGATAGAGTGTCTTCTTGGGTGGCGGACGTGATGATGGATTGCGGCAAGGCACACGCGCTCATATTATCCTCTCTAGGATGTCGACCTTGCATACCCACAATATACCGCGTTAAAAAGTAAAAAAGCCTAACCAATGGCAAGTTTTTTTGTTTTTTAGCACTACATTTGTAGCTTCTTAGCGCAGTAGCTGATTAGCTTCTTAGCACCTGAGTATTCTGGTGCCTAAGAAGCTACTGCGCTAATAAGCTAATCAGCTGATTATACCCTATGGCTCTTATTTTCAAAAAACAGTATCGGCCTCGTTTGGAACGTAAGTACTTTACGTCTAAACCAGCTATCCCGGTTCCCGACCTGATTGAACTGCAAAAAGAATCGTATGCCTGGTTTTTAAAAACTGGTATCCGCGAATTGTTTGAAGAAGTCTCCCCGATGACTGACTTTTCGGGTCGTGATCTTGAGTTGTATCTCGAAAATTATTATCTCGATGAGCCTCGTTTTGATGAAGTGACCTGCCGCGAGCGTAATATTACGTTTGAAGCACCGCTGCGCGTGACCGCCCGCATGGTCAATAAGCGCGATAAGAGCTCAAAATCGCAAGAGATTTATTTGGGTGATTTACCGCTCATGACTGACCGCGGTACGTTTGTGGTCAATGGCATTGAGCGTGTGGTGGTTACGCAGTTTATCCGCTCTCCGGGTGCTTTTTTCATGGCCGAGAATATTCGTGGACGCCGTTACTATGGCGCAAAAATTATCCCGAATCGCGGTGCGTGGATCGAAATTGAAACTGATCAAAACAATGTTATTTGGCTTAAAGTAGACCGCAAACGTAAAGTGGCTGCAACGTCACTCTTACGTGCTTTTGGCTATGAGACTGATGAAGAAATTATTGAACTCTTCAAAGACGTCAACAAACATCCAAACATTGATTATGTTGAGGCAACGCTCAAAAAAGATATTGCCAAAAACATGGATGATGGGTTGATTGAAGTCTATAAACGTATTCGCCCGGGTGATTTGGCAACTGCCGACAACGCCAAGAGCTTGATTTATGCCATGTTCTTCAACTTCGATCGCTATGATTTGGGCCGCGTGGGTGTCTACAAATTTGCTACCAAATTTGATCTTGATTTGACCTCAGAAGACTACGACAAAAAAGAACACCGCGTGCTTTCGAAAGAAAAATTATTGGATGTATTAAAAGAGGTTGTTCGCTTGAACGTTTCTCAAGAAGAACCAGATGATGTTGATCACTTAGGTAATCGTCGTGTTCGGGCGGTTGGTGAACTCGTGCAGAACCGGTTCCGCGTTGGTTTGGCTCGTATGGAGCGTATCGTTAAAGATCGCATGAGTACGCTTGAAATCGATCAGGTTAACCCGAACAAACTCATCAACGCTCGCCCCGTGACGAGTGCTATTCGCGAGTTTTTCATGAGTTCTCAGCTCAGTCAGTTCATGGATCAAATCAATCCGCTGGCTGAACTTGAGCATAAACGCCGTTTGTCAGCGCTTGGTCCTGGAGGTTTGGCTCGCGATCGCGCTGGCTTTGAAGTACGTGATGTGCATACCACTCACTACGGC
>JBPOHP010000127.1:0-13845 GCA_052035445.1 Candidatus Magasanikiibacteriota bacterium | reverse complement strand
CTAGTGGAAAGCAGTGGTTTTTATTTTTTACTTGATCTTCAAAATTTTGAATCTTTGTTTTCCAGACGGGGTGATAACCTCTACTTCGTCGCCGACTGATTTACCAAGGAATGCCTGGCCGAGCGGGGATTCGTTAGAAATAAGACCCTGAGCCGGATTAACCTCTTGCGCACCAACTATAGTATATTCACGATCTTGTTTAGACGTAATGTTCTTTACAGAAATAGTCGAGCCGATATGGACATCCGCCCCACCTTTTTGACTATGTATAACTTGAGAATTTGAAATTATTTCTTCCAACTCCTGGAGGCGACCCTGAGCCCACGACATATCTTCACGAGCCTGATGATATTCCGCGTTTTCAGACAAATCACCTTGTTGTTTCGCATCATCAATACGTTTTGCAATTTCGGGAATTGTAATATCTTTAAGTGTTTGGCATTCTTTGGTTAGATTCTCTAAGCTCTCTTGAGATACGTATTGAATAGCGTCGGACATATAAACCTTATAAAAATTATTTCACTTAGTATAACACATCGACGAATGATACCATACTACTTTATGGCGTCAAGTATTTTTTGCCCCACCAAACAAGGAAATCCCGGGCCACAGGCTGAGCCACACTTGATCCCTCACCGCCCTCTTCAATCAGTACTGTTACCACAATTTGCGGGTTATAAAAAGGCGCAAACGCGGTGAACCATGCGTGAGTGTCTTTGGTACGGCTCCACTGTGCTGTGCCGGTTTTTCCGGCTGCTGGAAAGGCTAGGCTCTTTAACATCTGGCAACTACCGTACGTTACACATTCACGCATTCCTTGTCGCACAACGTTAATGGTCGCCGCGCTTACCACGCTTGTTGTTGACACCACCGGTTGGTACTGGATTGATTTTTTTGTTATAGGATCCGTAATTTTCTCTAGTAAGTGTGGCTGTACAATATACCCACCATTACTGACTACGGCAGTCCATTCTGCAACCTGCAACGGTGTAACTAAGGTATCGCCTTGGCCAATGGAGATATTATAAGTATCTCCTACATACCACATCTCTTTTTTTCGCAACTCTTTCCATTCGGGAGTTGGGACGAAGCCACTGTTTTCACCCGGCACATCAATACCTGTTTTTTTTCCCAAACCAAATCGTTCCAAATAGCTTATCACTTTACGCGCGCCCAAACCTTTTACCTCTTCATACCCACCACCAATGTAATAAAAAAAGGTATTTACCGACCATGCCAATGCTTTAGTCACGTTAGTAACCCCATGTCCTCCCACCTTCCAATCTGGAAAAAACCAACGGTCAACTTTAAGTCCGCCAGTGCTTCTGAAAGAAGTGGCCGCTGTCACAATACGCTCTTCAAGGGCTGCTGCGGCAACTACTGGTTTTAGGGTTGACCCAGGAGGAAAACTACCACCAATCGAACGATTAAAAAGGGGGTGGTCAGGATCGTTAATATAAGCAGCATAGGTTGTGCTCGCTATTCCACCAGCAAAATCATTATTATTAAAACTTGGCCAGCTCACTAACGCATAAACTTCACCTGTAGTTGGATTAAGGGCATCGGCTGAACCTCGTTTTTTTTTGTGCTCTTTAAGTTGTTCGCGTAAAATGTTTTCTAATTTCTGTTGAGCTTCAATATCAAGCGTTAAACTTATATTTTTCCCAGGAACTGGCGGCTCAACAGACACTGTTGATTGTTCTTTTTCAAGAGCATCAACTTCAATTATTTTTTTGCCATACGTTCCACGCAAATAATTTTCATACATTTTTTCAATACCGGTTTTACCTACATTATCAGTTTGCAAGTAGCCTTTTTTTCGCAACTCGTCCCACTGCGTGTCGGTCAATTTTCCTGTATACCCAATTATATGAGACAAACTTAACGCAAAAACCGTATTAGTACTCGAACTTGGCTGGCGTTCTGCGCTAGTACTTGCCGAAAGGATCGGCCCATAAAAGCGGCGTGAGCCAGTATTAATAACTATGCCTGGCAAATCGTTATTAAGCAGATATAACGAAATAGCGGTTAAATAATCTAAATTTTCTTTGATAGTAAGGGTCTGGTAGGTAGATTCGCGAGCTCGACTAAGCTGCTTGTTTATCTCGTCATAAGACTGTCCTGTTACCGATGAAAGTCGTTCTAATAATTTTGTATATGTCTCTTCCTGAGATACTGGATTGGGAAGACCTTGTGGGATAATACTTAAAGAAAAGTTGGGCACATTATGCACCATCTCTATGCCAAATCTATCGTAAATAATACCTCGTTCAGCAACAATGGGGATGGTGCGTAGCCGATTACCTTCTGCCCGTATAGATAAATTTTTTCCCTCTACGATCTGCAAGTAGAATGTTCTTATCCAAAGGGAAAAAAAACCAAGAAACATCAACCCAAACACATACCAAATTCTCTTTCCCCGCATGATTGTCCCCACATAAAGTCTAGTATGCGAAACACCTAGCCTACTTATATCATCCGCTTCAAGATCTAGAGCGTTTTCAGTCCAGACCTGTTTCTGAGCTCGGGTTGAACCAAAATATGATCCGTCTAATATAAAATCATTTTTTTTATTCGAAAAAAAACTCATAACTGTGCGTACATCGGTTTGCGTAATTTTACATTCTGACCAAAAAATATTTTAAACATGATGAAAATAATACCTGCTAAAACCGCGGTCGCTAACCCTTCTTGTAACATCGAAAAACCATAATCAAAACTAAAAGACACGGGTATTTTTTGGAATATCGAAAGAACGGTAATCATGGCCATCTCTATACCTCGGATAAGTAGGCAGCAAACGAATGTCGAAATAAGAAGAGGGATAAGTGAAATCGTATTGAATATTTTTTTAAAAAAAACACGAACCAAGTAAAAACCACACCACAACGCGATCGAGATTATACCCACAGGAGTCGGTGAGTAATAATCCATGATTAAAAAACTAGGCAATACTTTAAAGATAAAAAAATCGTCGTCTCTGTAAACCGAAAATGGTATCCAAAATGAAATCAAAAAGAATGGTGCGTAGGCAGAAAAAAAATTACTCAACCGCAATAAACTATCAAAAAAACCCACAAAACAACCGAAAAAAAACCACAAAAAAAATATAAAACCTTTACGCATACCTATCGATTTACAATAATACTCACCCACGACAGTTTGGCTAGGTCAACTCCCGGTGTAAGTGTTAGGCGTTGAAAACCTTGATACGCCTCATTTTCAACCGTAGTAACGGTTCCAATGTACAATCCACGAGGAATCAATTCTTCACGTCCTGACGTTATAATACCTTGATTAACACGAATGATTTCACTCCGCGGCACAAACTTCATCTGCAGACTAATACCAAACCCCCCTTCCACCACGCCTATCGTCTGGTCACGATTAAGCACAGTTGCTTCAATTTTACTTTTACTATCGTGTATAAGTCGAATATGAGAGGTATACTCCGTTGTGGTAAGAATCTTTCCAACTAGGACTCCTTTTCCTGTAATGACGGGTTGTCCTACAGCAACACCGTCTTTTAGTCCTCGATTTACGAGAATAATTTTTTGGCTATTAAGACTTACTTCACCAATAACTTGGGCCAGAATTATCGTAGATGTCTGATGTTGTTTAAAATCAAGCTGTTCTTTAAGAAGAGTATTCTCCGATTCCAGCTGGTCGAGACGCGCCGCATCAACAGAAAGATTTTGGACTCGTTCGAAACAAGAACGTGTTTCATTAAAAAATTCTTCTT
This sequence comes from Candidatus Magasanikiibacteriota bacterium, assembly GCA_052035445.1. Classification (GTDB taxonomy): domain Bacteria; phylum Patescibacteriota; class Patescibacteriia; order Magasanikbacterales; family GWA2-37-8; genus CAZQUL01. The sequence goes on along the minus strand of JBPOHP010000127.1, from coordinate 10,103 downwards.
TATTTTTAAAAAAGGCGTACTCATTTTTAACCGTGATACTAAAAGATCGGTTGGCCGCCAAAATACGATCAAATGATGTGCTTAAATATTTCTCCACCGGACTGAGAATACCAAAAAAATGGCCAGCAATTACGCTGCACATAAGAAATAAAGCAAAAAAATATAATTTATGCTTACTCCAAAAATTCATATAAACAACCTTAACTGAAGTCCAGATCAAAATCCACGCTAACCGTACACGTTTCAAGAGACTGTTTTGCTGGGCCAAACTGCGATCTCTCGTAGTAGCTGAGGCTCATCGAGCAACATTCCCGTACCTCGGACAACAGAAGTAAGAGGATCGTCTGCAATTCGAACCGGTATTTCTACAATTTTAGCAATAAGCTGGTCGAACCCCCGAAGTAAGGCTCCACCACCGGATAGCACAATACCTCGCTCATGAATATCAGCTACTAATTCTGGTGGAGTAATTTCAAGAGTAGTTTTAATGTTTTCCACAATCACCTTAAGAGATTTTGCCATAGCTTCGCGCACTTCACTATCCGTAATAATGACTTCTCGAGGCAATCCGGTCACTAAATCTCGACCTCTCATAGGGTACTCTAGTTGTTCTGGCACATCAACAGCCGAACCGATTTTAATTTTTATTTCTTCTGCTTGGCGCTCGCCGACTAAAATTTTAAAAACATCGCGAGCGTACTGAATTATATTTTTATTAAACTCATCGCCGGCAATTTTAATTGATTTTTTTGCCGCGATACCACTGAGTGAAATTACTGCAATTTCAGTTGTCCCACCACCAATCTCAACGATCATAGTACCGACCGCTTCAGTCGCAGGAAGACGGGCGCCGATCGCAGCTGCCATAGGCTCCTCGACTATCCACACCTCCCGTGCTCCAGCATTTTTTACTGCATCAGCAATAGCTTTTCGTTCTACCTCAGTAATATCTACAGGAGCGCCGATCACAACATTAGGACGTGAAAAAAAATTGATTCCGCCTTCGTCATAGACTTTATCAAAAAAATATCTAATCATCCGTTCAGCCACCTCGAAATCTGAGATAATACCATTGGTAAGAGGTCGAGTTGTGGTAATGTGCAACGGAGTCTTGCCAAGCATGTTTTTTGCCTCATTCCCGACCGCTAAAACTTGCTCAGTACGATTGTTGATAGCAACAATTGATGGTTCGTTAACAACAATACCTCGTCCTTTTACATAGACAAGTGTGTTGGCAGTCCCAAGATCTATACCAATATCTTTGCGTAAAGTTCCTTTAAGTTTAGCGAACATAATCTTGGTTACTATACTTACGATTGGTGTATACCATACCTTCGAGCACTATGCCAAGCGATAAAAGAATTATCGCGTTCCACCAACGAAGGTAATTATACTGCAAAAGCAACAAAATACTGACACATAACCCTCCAAAAATTACACTTTGTCTAAAGGTTCGCTTAATATGCCGGAAAACCAAGTTCTCATCTCCAAAAAGCAATTTTCGGATCAATAAACCAATTGAAGAGCATAATCCTACTACACCGAGAAAAAAAGTCGCATAAAACATTAAAAATCCGATTAAGCCCGCTTCTTCGGGGTCTATGTTAAAAATAATCGATGAAAGAGCAAAAATACACACGAGTGTCCCTAAACTAACGGTGGCAAAGTAGGCGTTGAAGGTCATAAGGTAGTATCGAGTAGATAACTTAATCGGTCAATACCTAAAGCGGTATACGGCCGTTCCTTGAGACGTCGCATAAATTCGTGTTCACGTAACCGTAACTCTTGCGCCATAGGTGCATGCATACAGGCTATAGTAATCGTACCTTGCTTTACAAACATCGCTTGAGCGCTCTGTTTGATATTCTCGCCAAACATTTCAACCAATACTTGATTCGCGGTTTCAATTTGTAACGATGACATCGCGCCACGAAGAAGAGGTGAGGCCGAAATTTTGCTTTGAACGACCGAGCTAAACGCTTTAAACATACAGGTAATTAGGAAGCACGAAACTCACAAATTGAGCGAAAATCGCAGTGTCCACAGATAAATGAACTGGGGGCGGGAGTGAAATCTTGTGCGCGAATGCGGTCAATTATTTCTACCAATTTTTCTTTCAGCCCGCTCAATTCTTCGGCAGTGCCGAGGAATGATATTTTAACATTATCATTGAGATAATAAAATGTGAGCTTGCTGGTTGTTCCCTGATGACGGTATTCGGGCACTTGTTCAGCGGCAATTTGATAGATCAGCAACTGTTCTTTGTCTTCGCTCGAAAGCTTGTCTTTGGCTTGGCCAGTTTTATAATCAATAATTTCGAGCGTTCCATCGGGTAACCGATCGATGCGATCAATCCGACCGTTCAAAAAGTAATTGCCTACCGCAATTTTGAACCAGCCTTCAAGCATGAGCGGAATACGAGCGTTTTTTTCGTGTTCGCGGTAGACGGTGGCGATGATCTCTTTGCCTTTTTTGTAGTACTCCTCACGCTGGTCGGCGCTCTGGTACCAATCATCAATCCAGCACGAATCATACAATTTCTGCAGTTCTTCAAGGCTCGGGTATGTATTGGTTGTCTGCTCAGGCTCAAGGCTCGCAAAGAGCGACACTTGCCGGGCTTTATTCAATTCTTGGACGCGTTCATAAAATTTCTGCAACGTCAGGTGCATGCTTTGCCCAAAGCTAAAATGCGGACTGCCTTTGGTGGGGATTTTGAGGACGTAGTTAAGTTTGTACTGATACGGACAGGTTTCGTACGAACGCAGCTGCGAAAAGGAAAATGTGGTGCCAATGTCGTAGGTAGGTGCTTTTTGTGCTGAATCCTCTGGCACACCCCCCTTTTTGGTGAGCGCGGCCAAAGCTGATGGTACCGTGGCAGTTGCATGACCGGCTTCGTCATACCCCATTTCTTTGATAAACCGACTGATCTTTTTTTCACGGCTGCCACCGTAATTTTTGGCAGCGGTGATATACAAGCGGTGCTTGGCGCGGGTGGCTGCCACATAAAATAACCGACGCTCTTCTTGGTAGTGTGCGTCTCCCGTAGACGGCGCTTCTTTAATTAATTCAGGCGGCACTTCGAGCGCTTCCGTTCGGCGGCGCACCGGAAAACGCTCTTCAACCACGTTCACTACAAACACATACTTGAATTCCAGGCCTTTGGAGGCGTGTACGGTCATAATTTGTACGCCGCCCGAAGCTTCGGGGTGAGTACCGCTATCACCTTCATCACCCGCCTCAAGCAGGTTTTGATGAAACTCCAAAAATTCGGCCACTGTCGCTTTGGTAGGATGGTTGTCTTCGTATACCGTCAAATGCTCATAAAAACGCGTCAGCGCCTCGATGGTCAGGGTAATTGAGCCGTTGCCATGGGTATCCTCATGCGCCAAGTAAGCTAAATAGCCACTCTCTTCTAAAAAGGCGTACAAGACCTCGGTTGGTTTGGCCGTGCGCGCTTTGGCAGTGCCATGCAGAATCCAGGAAACCAATCTTTCGGCATGCGTTTGCGCATCGTACGAAAGATGAAATTCTGCTGCCCGTTTGAGAGTTTCGAGATACGAAATTGATTTCTTTTTGGCGGAAAAAAAGACGGTCTGCAGATCATGATCAGAAAAATTCAGCAGTTTGAGGTGAAGCAATCGAAACAAAGCATGCGGATCGTGATTGTTGAGTGTCGCCTGAAAAAAAGCAAGGGCATCCATGACGATTGGTTCGTGGTAAAGCGACGTCGCACTCGTTGTAACAAATGGGATGTTCTGTCGCCGAAACGCCTCGATAAACGGCTCCGCGTGGCTCGTGGCGCGTGATAGCAGTGCAACGTCATCCCAGATAAAATCCGGCTGCTCGTTTTTAAGCGCCAGGAGTTGATCGACGACTGCCCGCACTTCTTCTTCGGCAGTGGCCGTGATCATAATATTCACTGCCCGATCAGTCGGTGCGGTGCTGTGAGAAATAAGTTGTTTGTTGATAGAGAGTTTTGCTTCGAGCCGGTCGGGGTTGTTCTGCTGAATAACTTGGTACGACGCATCTAAAATCGGCTGTACTGAGCGATAATTTTGGTTTAAAACAATTGCTTGGGCAGCCGGAAAATCATCTTTAAAATGCAAAATATTTGCGACTGAGGCCCCGCGAAAGGCATAAATACTTTGGTCGTCATCACCAACAACGGTTAGATGTTTGGCTGAACCAGCGAGCAACTGCACCAGGCGGTACTGCGCATAGTTCACGTCTTGAAACTCATCAACCAAAATATACTTAAAACGACGACCAAGTTTGGCCCGAATGCTTGGCCGATCTTCGAGTAATTTTACCGCGTAAAAAATAAGATCACCAAAATCTAAGCTGGCATGCTCGAGGAGGAGTCGCTCATACCGATGATAAGCGTTCGCGAGCTCAAGGGTTCGGCTGCGTATTTCAGCCTTTTCTTGGTCATGATCAAGTGCCAACCTTTCAGCGTACGCCAGGTAGGCTTCGGGGCTAATGAGCTCGTCTTTACACTTAGAAAAATGTTTGATGAATTCATGAATATGGCGCGTGGGATTGGCCAGCGGTCGGTAATACTTTAGATCAAAACTTTTGAACGCTTCTTTTACCAAAAACCAGGCTTGCAACTCAGTCACCAGCTTAAATGGCGTTGGTAAGCCAATATCAAGGCCGTGTGCTTCGAGTATTCGTTGGCAAAAGGCGTGGAACGTTGAAATTTGCAGATCAGAATAACTTTCGCCCAAGGCTTCTTCAACACGGGTCAACATTTCAAACGCCGCTTTCTCGGTAAAAGTGAGGGCTAGAATTTCTTCGGGTTTGACCTTGTTTTCGGTAATGAGACGGGTGATTTTTTGGGTAATCACCGTGGTTTTCCCGGTGCCCGCACCAGCGACAATCAAAAGCGGACCTTCGGTATGCGCAATGGCCTGCATTTGTTCGGAGTTGAGATCTTTATAAGGCATGAGAGTGTAATACAACTGTTTCATTATAAATCATCTTCAAAAAATCACCACTCTCCAAAAAGTTATTAACAGGTGTTGTTAAAAAAATATAAAATGTGATATGTTTCCAATTACCCTAATCACGGGGTAAATCCATGAGGTCGTCGATGAAAAGCTTTAGCCGTTTTCGCCTCGTAAGTGCCACTCTCGCTCTCTCCTTGCTCTGCGCCGCGGGAGGCGTCCATGCTGAGAGCCCCTCAGCCCCACCTCCCGGAGCGATTCGCAATCCCGAATCCGAGGCGCCGCCGGAACAGCCGGCTCCGGAGACTACGACGAGGCCGGGTGGTTGTTTGTCGGATATTATGAAGACCGCCCCCATGCCCCCAGCGCCTGGCGCAGGACCCAAGGCCTCTGAAAGCCTCTCCAGCCTTTAATCAAAATTCAAAATCGACCAGATATTTCCCGTATCGTTTCTGCATATATTAGCCCGTAACGCTCTCGTTCTCACGCACGATGTAGGCTTAAAAACCTTCAGACCGCGTATCGCAAGCCTTCTGACGAGTATCTAGGGGGCTTTTTTTATACAACGGGATCAAAAATTGAAGGCTCTAACCGATCAAACAACAAAAAATTACTAATTCTTTTTCCGCCATAAATTGAGGACAGAATCCCCACACCATTACATCCAATATTGTACATAAGAACTGAATTTTGAGGGTCAGGTCCTACATAACGTACACCGCGTGGCGTATAGCCCATTAAACCCTGCCACGTAAACGCATACTCTGTTGTACCGTATGAAAAAGGACGAAAAGTGGTCCGCAAAAAAGCAGTAATTTGTTCTTCCGCTTCTGATGGATATGCATACTCGGTGTCATAATATGAAGCATTAGGGTCACAAGAACTCTCCGGACCACCTATGCATATTAAATTGCCAAACCCTCGTGTTTTGTGGTCAAATGGTCGTCGGGTGAGATAGAAATACGGGTCTTGTTCATCCAGTGATTTATTCCGATCAAAAGCCATTTGCGAAGACTGTGTTGGGGAAAAATAACTGATAGCTGCCGGCAATCGATTCGAATTTTCTAAATATGCTGCCATGTAACCAATTTTACCAATGATACTCTGGTGGAATCTTCTATCAATTTCAGACGAAGAACCAGAACGAATAGTAAAATTTGAAAAACCATTGGTACACAATACGACACGATCTGCAGTAACTTCGTATGACGAGCCAGCTACCATGCCAGACCCTGTCGAAAGAGAAATAGTTTGAACCGCACTTTTTTCATATAAATTAAAACGATCTTTATATTTTTTTTCTAAGTATTGAACCATTTCTTCGCATAAAAGCGCACTATTAACACAACCTTTACGGGAGGCGAGAGCGCCAATATAACGACGATCATTACTTTCCAATATATTTAAAACATAGGAATGGTCAACTCGTGCAAACAGATTATGATAACGACGAGGGATTCTATCAATAACGAATGGAACGTTTGCAATTAACGCTCCTTCAATATCTAAACCAGCTTCGCGCTGAAGTAGAATATTCTCTAAATGATCAATAATTTGAGAGATGCTTGAACATCCTGCATAACCGGTAAAACGTGCTAGAGGGGTGACAAGCCGAGCTTCGGCAAACATTTCATCTATTAGGTCCCAAGCATAATATATTTCTTCTTGGGCACGAGCAGCTCGTACCAAACCATATTGTTCAGTTAAGTGAGAAAATGGATGTTCAAAATAACTGACAATTTGCCCGGCGTTATGCCCAGTAGCACCATGAGCTATTCTATTACCTTCAACGAGAAAAATGTTTTTATTAGTGTATTTAAGGATAAAAAAGGCAGTTGCAATCCCAGCAATTCCTCCACCAATTACAACAACATCTGTCCGGTGCTTGCCATGCAGCATTCGCAGCGGTCGATCTAGGTTAAGCTGATGAATCCAAGGTGATGTAGATGAGGCCATAACCTAAAACATGGAATCCCTAGTTGGTAAGATATCCTAATGGATCTACTGGTATGCCGTTTAATCGAACTTCAAAATGCAGATGTGCACCCGTAACAAAAGGACCAGCACCAACCGTTCCTGGCGTACCCCCTGAATACCCAATAATATCACCCTTATTAACAAATTGATCTTCCGCTACCAGAATACTACTTAAATGACCATAAACGGTCGACAAACTACCGGTATGCACGATTAAAACATAACTGTAGCACGACGCAGTAGAACAGCGCCGAGCACGCCCCACATACCCAGAAGCAGCTGCTCGTACCGGCGTACCTTGACTAGCCCGAACATCAATTGCGTTATGCTCAAAAACCCGACGAAAAGGATAGCTCACATCATGAAACCGAGCGGTAATATATCTGCTTGGAACCGGCCAAGAAAGACCAACATCGCTCGCTGGAATATTTTTGATTTTTTTTTGCTCTTCTAATTTTTTTCTTACCTGATCCTCATAACTCCTCACCTCACCTTCGACACTTTGGTACTGCTGTTTTAGGCTTGATAAGAGTGTTCTATACTGTTGTTCTGATTCTTTGGTAGAGGTTAGTAGACGCTCACGGGCATTGATTTGTTCACCTAAGTCCTGCTTCTTATTTACAAGATCTTGTTGATAATTTTCATACGCTTTACGCCGTTCATCGACTTCTTTCTGTTTCAAAACTATTTCATCTCGGCTTAGACGAAGCGCACGCGCTGAACGACCAACATCAGTATACACATCTTCCAAATTTTTAAGCTGATTATAAAAATCAGAGAAAGTGGGGTTAGTAAGCATTATTTCAATCGTATTTTTTTGATCATCTGCCTGAATTTTTCTTACCATACTACCAACCATCATCTTTTGCTTAGCTAAATGATCATTTTTTTCATCAATGGTATACCCTAAGACTGAAAGCTCAAGTTTGGTAGTCTCAAGACGTTCTTTGGTTATCTCAACCTCGGTTTCAACTTCTCGAATACGCGTATCTAAAATACTCAGTTGATTTTTTAATGAGGTTGCCTCGAGTTCTTTTTGGTCGATTTGTTTTTTATAGCGATCAATTGAATCTTGCAATTCTTTAATTTTATCTTTACGTTCTTTAATAGAGGCTGTAAGTTTTTCGAGTTCTGTCGAATTTTCGCCAGCTGCAAAAATGCCGGGTGTTCCACCGATGAAAACGAACAGCAAAACAAATATGAGCGATAAAAATTTCTTATGCATAATAGGCATACTATACCACAACGCGGACCGCAAAACTAGAATTGCATCAAACTAATATGCCTAGCGCGTGCGTAATTCGACGCAAAGATTCATCACGCCCCAGAGCATCAGCAATATCAAACGGCCCAGGAGAATTCTGTTGACCGGAAAGTGCCACTCGAAGCGGCGAAAGTACTGCTCCATTCGGCAGTGCTTTTTCGGTAATATACCCCATAACTGCTTGTTCAACCGTTGATTTTGACCAGGCGGCAGATTCAAGCGCTGTCAGGCGAGCTGTAAGATCGGTAAGTACTCCTTGTGCCTCAGCGGGGGTCCCTTTACGCCATACCAACATTTCGGTGGCGTACTCTGGTAGATCAAAACAAAAAGCAATCGCGGTCGGTAATTCCGCGAGCGTGGTGATCCGGTCTTTTTCCAGAGCCACAAACTTAGTAAGCTGATCTGCTGAAGTCTGACTGCTGAAGTCCAAAGTCTTGAGCCACTCCCCTGCTCGTTTCACCACTTCCTCAGCAGTCATTTTTTTGAGGTATTCGCGATTGTACCAGTTGAGTTTTTCGATATTAAATACGGCGCCGGCTTTGCTCGCTTTGTCTAAACTGAAAACATGTGTCAGTTCTTCTAGTGAAAAAATTTCGCGATCATCGCCCGGATTCCAGCCCAAAAATGCGACAAAGTTTACAAGCGCTTCGGGAAGGTAGCCTTTTTTTCGATAATCTTCGACCGCTACATCACCTTGGCGTTTGCTGAGTTTGGATTTGTCGGGATTTAAAATGAGGGCAAGATGGCCAAAACGTGGTGGTTCCCAACCAAAATACTCATAGAGCTTGAGGTGTTTTGGGGTGCTGCTAATCCATTCTTCACCACGAATTACGTGCGTAATCTGCATGAGGTGGTCATCAACCACAACGGCAAAATGATAGGTAGGAAAACCATCGGATTTGATGAGCACCTGATCATCAACGAGCGCGTTGGAAAAGCGAATTTCGCCGCGTACTAAATCGGTAAATACGGTTTCGCCGGTTCGGGGCATGACCATGCGAATGACGTGTTGTTCGCCTGCTTCGGCGCGCTGTTTGGCTTCAGTAGGATTCAGTTTACGACACAAGCCATCGTAGCTCGTCGCTTGTTTATTGAGCTCTTGTTTTTTGCGCAGTTGGTCAAGTCGTTCTTCGGTACAAAAACAGTAATACGCGTGGCCTTTTTCAAGGAGCGGCCTAATGTATTCTTGATAAATCGGGAGACGCTCTGATTGAATATACGAATCTTTGCCGCCCTTTTGCGACATCACATATTCACCCCGCGCCAGCGCCTGCTCATCGAGACACACTCCTTCGTCGGGCACAATCCCTGCCCAATACATTGCCCGGAGCAAATTGAGCGTGGCATCAGCGACAAACCGTTCGCGATCAGTGTCTTCGATACGGAGCAAAAATTGGCCACCGTGCTGTTTGGCGAAAATATACGAATAAATAGCCATTTTAAGCGTGCCAATATGCATGTAGCCAGTCGGGCTAGGGGCAATGCGAGTACGAACGGTCATACAAAATGAGGGTAAAACAAGTAAACTGTGAGTATTGTTCACGAAATTGGGCTTTTTTTCAAGACCCGGCTTTTGTTCCCAACTCAAATTGCTCTTTGGCAACGAGCCAGCTAAATACCATGGTCGCTCGCCAAATTCGACCCAATCGCCGCGGTTCTTGGTACAGCCGATAGAGCCACTCGAGACCTACCGCTCTCATCCATCTTGGTGCGCGTGGAATTTCTTCGGCAATAAACTCGAATGATCCGCCCACGCCGATCGCGAGTTTGACTGAAGGCAATTCTGAAATATGAACATGAATCCATTTTTCTTGTTTTCCCATGCCAAACGCCACAAGAATCGCGTCGGGAGCGGCATTCTGAATTTTTTTAATGCACTCTTCTTGCCCATTTTCAGGTTCGATCAGGCGTCCGGC
>JBPOHP010000143.1:0-4760 GCA_052035445.1 Candidatus Magasanikiibacteriota bacterium | reverse complement strand
GATTACCATGACTATGACCGGCATGCTGAGCTCGCTCTGGAATAAGCTGGTGATGCACGATATTGTAACTCATCTTCCCGACGACGTGGCTGGCCAAATCGCCGCCGCCAAAAAATAAGCGCGTAATATGCCGTCCAAAACACAACGTCATTTTTCAGTAACCACGCTAGAAGAGAGTAGTGGGTTTTTGCTCTGGCAAGTCACTAGTCGTTGGCAGCATGAGATCAAAAAAACGCTGATTGAATTTGGCATCACACACACGCAATTTGTGCTTTTAGCAAGCGTGCTCTGGTTCTCCGATCACCGTGAAACCGTGCATCAGATTAAACTTTCGACGCACGCTCAAATTGACCCGATGACCACTTCCATGGTGGTGCGCACGCTTGAATCAAAAGGCTATGTCGTTCGTGCAGGAAATGCTCTGGATACACGAATCAAAAATATTTCACTTACGGCGAGCGGAAAGAAAATTGCTCAGAAGGCGGTTAAAAAAGTCGAGCTGTGTGATCAGGCATTTTTCACGGTTCTTGGAAAAGAAACGCCTACCTTTAATACGCTATTGACGAAGCTCGCGCGATAAGTGGTATAGTACGAGCACTGCGTATCTTTATGAAAAAAATCCACCGTTTTATCGTTCACCAACCACTCCCTGTGGACGGCGGCGTGCTTGAAGTAACTGACCGCCCGCTCCTGCACCAACTCGCCCGCGTGCTTCGTTTTGGTCTTAATGACCCGCTTATTGTGTGTGATGGTCAGGGGAGTGAAGCCGAGGGTACGGTGCTTGAAATTACTCCCAAACGAGTGCTCGTTGCGCTCTGTCAGCCGTACCCCGTAATAACTGAGCCGGTGGGTAAGCTGCATCTCTATGCCGCGCTCATTCGTCCGGAGTTATTTGAGTTTATTGTGCAAAAAACGACCGAGCTGGGGGTGGCGAGTATTACCCCACTTATCACTGAGCGCACGGTCAGGATTGGGTTTAAACGCCCACGACTAGAACAGATTGCCCGCGAAGCAGCCGAATTATCCGGGAGGGGGATAGTGCCGACATTGCATGAACCACTCGTGCTGAGTGAGGTTTTTTCCCGGGTCGCCGGCGATTGTGTCTGGTGTATCGCGGATCAGGGTGGTGAACCGGTTTCTCAGGTAATAACGAGTGCCACACCCGAAGTAGCTCTGTTGATCGGTCCCGAAGGTGGGTGGACCGATCGCGAACGGACGCATGCCGAGGAGGTTGGTATGAGGCGGGTAACGCTGGGTACAACCGTACTCCGGGCCGAGACTGCCGCCGTGGTGGGTTGCTTTGCGCTCCTAAGCGCGCTACACTAGAAAAAATTATCTCTTTGGTATGCTACCCGAACTCAATTCACTCGCCCCAGATTTTGCCCTGCCCGACCACATCGGTAAAGAGCATAAACTAAGTACGTACCGCGGTTCGTGGGTTGTCTTATATTTTTACCCGAAAGACGATACACCGGGTTGTACCAAAGAAGCTTGCAGTTTTCGCGACAATCTTCCTGCATTTTCTTTGATTAAGGCGCAGGTTTTTGGTATCAGTGTCGATCCCGTCAAAAGTCACAAAAAATTTGTCGAGAAATACGCTTTACCATTCACGTTGCTCTCTGACGAAGCCAAAGTCGTGGTTAATGCCTACGGCGTCTGGGCCAAGAAAAAATTCATGGGACGCGAATATGACGGTATTCTACGGACTACATTTTTGATTGATCCAGCGGGGCGTATTGCGAAAATTTTTGAAAAAGTGAAGCCTGAAGGGCATGCTGAGGAGGTGCTTAAATTTTTGAACTCATAAGCCTTACCAGCCTCGCAAGCTCATCATTCTTGACATTTTTTTGCTGTTCCTTTAGGATAGCAACACCCTTGAAATTTCACGTATGCGTCCACGTAAACTTTCGTCAGAATCGTGGAAGGAAGCTTTAAAATTCATCAACAAATGCCCGTTGTGCAACACTGGTTACGAAGCTGAGCAAGCAGCTCTCTTTGCCAAGCACGAAGCAGCGAATTTGGTCCATATTACCTGCAAAAATTGCCGAAGTTATTTTATGGCCATGATCGTTATGCTGGGGCAGGGTCTCAGCTCAGTTGGTATGATAACCGATTTGAGTTTTGCCGATGTTGAGCGATTGCACCGTGTAGAGCCAATTTCACTCGATGAGGCTCTCGAAGGGGTGCGCTTCATCCACACTATGAAAGAATCATCATTTGTTTAACTTTTTTGTTGTTTAATACTCGTGTATGTCGTATAGCCTGGTTGCCGTAAAAAGATCCACCAAAGGTCCGAAAACTCGTTCCTCTGGTCAGATCCCGGCCGTTATCTATGGAGCAGATCTTTCTGCAGAATCACTCGCCGTTGAGCCGATTCAATTTAAAAAAATGTACAGTGAAGCAGGGTCTGCCAGCCTTATCGACATGATTATAGATGGTAAGGACGCTGGGAAAGCCTTGGTTCAAGAAGTGCAATATGATCCAATTTCGGGACGCATTGTTCATGTCGATTTTCGACGTATTAACATGAATAAAGAAATGACAGCTAAAGTGGCTTTGCGTTTTGTTGGAGAAGTACCGGTTATCAAAGCTTCGGGCGGTACACTGGTTATGAATATTTCGGAAGTTGAGGTTAAATGTCTGCCGAAAGATTTGGTTTCACACATTGATATCGATGTTACTGGTCTCACATCGTTTGAGCATTCAATCACGATCAAAGATATTCAAGCCCCTGCCGGGATCAAAATTATGAGCCCAGCGCCAGAAGCCTTGGTTGCTAAACCAACTCCAGCTTTGACTGAAGATGAAATTAAGGCCATGGAAGAAGCGTCTAAAGCTCCAGTTGATCTCTCTAAGATCGAATCTGCTACCAAGAAGAAAGAAGCTGATGAGGAAGCAATGTCTGAAGACGCAAAAAAAGATGCGAAAGAGCCAGCGAAAAAAGAGACAAAATAACGAATTTATTTCAGAATTCTATCAAAAAAACGCCTTGGCCCCATCGGTCAAGGTGTTTTTTTGCACTTAACAATCTGTGTGTTGAGACTTGTCTAAAAAACTGGTGCGGTTTATACTCATATTGTCGGTCTGGTTTTAATTTCTGCCCAGATTAAAAGAGGGGATAATTCATTTTTATGAAAAATACTCAAAAAACAATAATCGGCTTACTTTGTCTAACATTTTTAGTTGCTGGTTGTGGGTCGCAGCAAGCAGTGGTTGTTCCAACTACGGTAGAGCCAGAGCCGCTTGTCTTTACGTCGTCAACAAGTGTTGCCGAGAAGCCGACTACGACAGTGCGTGTTGGATCAATGGTGTTAAGTGTGGAAACAGTCGTCGGGGAAAATGGATTAATTAAAAATTATACACTTAAAAAAGACGGCTCTGTCTGGAAAACACTCGAAGCCGGTTTTGGTGAGAGCGGTATCCATGTTTTTAAACAAACAAAACAATTTGTTTATCTTGCCCCAGAAATTGACGGACTTGGCGGATATATTTTGTATGAAGCATTACCAACTCGAGTGATTCGAGTGGATCTCAAAACTGGGGATCAAAAAATCTTTCAAGTCGGTGGAGTCCTTGAAGACGTCTCTGATGATGATAAACAGATGTTGTGGGTAGTTGCTGGTCAAGGATCGCTTAGTTTTGCTGTTTATGACACAACAACAGGAAAACGTACGCTCACCATTCCAGTTGAGAAAAAATTTTCGCAAGCCGGAAACGCACGTTTTTCTCCCGATATGAAAAAGTTTGCTTACGCAGCGACACTCGGCATTCCTGATCGTGAGGGTGGCGTGATAATGAGTGTTGATATTGCTAAAAAACAACAGACGAAATTGATTGAAGATTTGCATAGCAATAAAGTACCACGCGTGTATGGTTGGAGAACTGCCTCGATAGTTGATTATCGGTTTGAATAATTTTGTTGTCTTTATGTCCGACCGCCTTTTCTACACGCTGTTAGCGGTATGTGCGGGTGTGGTGGTGATATCTGCTGCTGTTGTTGGCGGGCTAGTGTTTGGGGTGTCCTCAAAAAAAATGAATATTGCTCAAGACACCCGAGCCGGAGAAGAAAAGAGTGTTTCAAAAGAAGCAGAAGTTCAATACCGTTTTTTTAGCCAACTTGATGGGCGCGCGGTTTCAAGCACATCCGGCGAGACGCCGCTTGTCGTTTCGTTTATGATTGATAATCACGTTGATGCACGTCCGCAGGCTGGGCTTGCGCAGGCGCGAGTGGTGTATGAAATGCCGGTTGAAGGTTCGTTGACACGCTATATGGTTTTGTATGATGCGGATGATTCGGTGTCTCGTGTTGGGCCGGTGCGGAGTGCTCGTCCGTATTTCGTGGATGCGATTCGAGAGTATGGTTGGCCGTGGTATTTTCATTCCGGCGGCTCGCCAGAGGCTCTCACGCTTCTTAAAAGTGGTGTAGTCCGAGATGGTAACGAGTTTTCATTAGGCAAGTATTTTATGAGAGATACTGTCAAAGATGCTCCGCACAATCTCTATAGCAGTAGCACTGCCTGGAACGAGCTTATCAAGTCCGTTTCATCGGCCGACAGCCGTTCGTGGCAAGGCTGGCGTTTTGCACGATTTGCAAACGATCAAGAATACCAAGAGATGGTACCGTTTGAGCATGTCTCTAGTAGCGAAAAGGTTACGTCAGTGACTATTCGGTATGCCAGCAATTATATTCCGACATGGAAATACGATGATGCACAAAAAAAATACCTTCGTTTTTTGAAAAATGAACAAATTTTTGATGA
>JBPOHP010000211.1:0-12611 GCA_052035445.1 Candidatus Magasanikiibacteriota bacterium | reverse complement strand
CTACTAACCATGTCATCGCGAGGAGTGAGGTACGAGCGACGTGGCGATCTCGTTGGGCTATCTCGGCAATTTACTAACTGAGGTGGTCTAAAAACAGTGAGATTGCTTCGTCCTGCGCTACGCTCCGTCCTCGCAATGACACTTAAAAAAATATGGCAACTACATCCGACATTCGTAAGGGGGCAGTCATTAAGCATAACAACGATTTGTATGTCGTTGTTGAGTTTCAGCATGTTAACCCGGGAAAAGGCGCGGCCTTTACTCGTACCCGCATGAAAAATTTGGGCAATGCCAAGGTTATCGAATTGACCTATAAATCAGGTGAATCGCTTGAGATCGTTTCCGTGCAGTTCCAGACCATGCAATATCTCTACAAAACTGGCGATAACTACGCGTTCATGAATACGTCAAATTACGAACAGATTGAAATGGATGGTGATCTTATTGGCGATGATGCTAAATATCTCAAAGAAGGGATTGAAGTGATCATTGGCATTTACCAAGAACGTCCGGTTAGTATTCAATTGCCGAAAAAAATTCAGTATAAAGTAGTTGAGGCCCCACCAGCAGTGAAAGGTGATAGTGCTTCGGGTAATGTGACCAAAGAAATCGGTCTCGATAACGGCCTCAAGATTCAGGCGCCGATCTTTATTAAAGAAGGCGAAGAGATTTTGGTGAATACCGAGACCGGTGAGTATTCAGCTCGGGCGTAAATATAAAAAGACAACAGACAAGAAACAGCTCACAAGGCTGTTTTTTGGTAGAAAAAATAATCCGCCGTCCGCGAGTGCTTCCTTCTTAAAAAATTGTTTCGAGTACGAACCATTGGCCTTGATTGGTCAAGTCTGATTCGTGGAGTTGGGTCGGTTTTTTGCCGGTCGTCCAGTGGATCATGACTATGGTATAGATTAAAAACAGTCCTGATGTATGCTGTAATAGAGGCGGAGGTTTTTTACCACGTTATGTCTTTGTATGAACGAAGACTTGTTTGTTAAAAAAGTTACCAAGTTGGAAGAAGATGTGGCTGAAATCAAACAAAATATGGCTACCAAAGCTGATATCCAGGATATTTTGTCCACGCTGGGTCGTCAGATCGGATTGTACCAGACTAACCAAGAGAACCTACAATTATGCATTATGATCTTAAGAAGTTAAGATAAAGTATTTCTCAAAAGCAGCTTGATAAAAGCTGTTTTTGGTTTGAAAAATATAGACAATTTTTAACAAAATCGTTAGGATGAGGATGGGTTGATTTGATAGTAACATTATTTTGGAAACGATGGGATTTCTTTATCTCCTCTTGTGCACTGTGGTGCTTTAGAGGATTCTTGTAATGATATGTTTAAACAGTATGCCGTTTGTTCACCTCCATACCCACAGCCACTATTCGCTCCTCGATGCCCTGCCCCAAATCGATGATTTGGTAAAAACCGCCAAGAAACGGGGTTTTACAGCGCTCGCGCTCACCGACCATGCCAACATGTATGGCATTATTGAGTTTTATGAAAAATGCGAGAAAGAACAGGTAAAACCGATTATTGGCGTAGAGCTCTATGTTTCAACCGTTAGCCGCCATGACAAAACTACCCCTAATCAGTTCGCTGATCATTTGGTGGTGCTGGCGCTGAATGATACCGGATATCGCAACTTGCTCAAACTTGTTTCGTTTTCGCATACTGAAGGGTTGCACGGTAAACCTCGCGTTGATAAAGAGCTGCTCGCTCAGTTGCACGAAGGATTGGTTGCGCTCTCCGGGTGTCTTGAGGGTGAGATTCCGCGCATTTTGCACAAAGAACAAAATTACGAAAAAGCAAAAAAAATTGCTCTTGAGTACCAAGAATTGTTTGGTAAAGATTTTTTTTATCTCGAACTGAATGACTTGCCAGCACTCTTAGGTCAGCAGGAGGTGAATGATCAGTTGATCACCATGTCGAAAGAAACGGGGATTCCGCTCGTGGTGACTCGCGATAGTCACTACCTTGATCCCGAAGATGCCGAGGCGCAAGACGTGCTCACCTGTATTCGCGATGGGCACCACATGGACGATACCAACCGCGCTACCATGGCAAATATTGATTACTCACTCGCGACCGAAGAAGAAATCGCCAAGCGGTTTAAGCATCTTCCGGAAGCGATTGAAAATACGCAAAAGATTGCCGACCGGGTGGTGCTCAAGCTCGAACTTAATAAATGGAATTTTGCACACGTTGATCTGCCGCCGGGTAAAACGGTTGATGAATTTTTGCGCGACACGGTGTATGAAAAATTACCGCTCCTCATGGAAGTAACAGATAAAGTGCGCGAGCGGGCAGATTATGAACTGGGGATTATTAGTAAGAAAGGGTACTCACCCTACTTTTTGGTGGTGGCCGATTATGTGCAGTACGCTCGTACGCACGGCATAGTAGAAACCACGCGTGGCTCAGGTGCGGGGTCGCTCGTATCATATGCGCTCGGCATCACGACGGTTAATCCGCTACTCTTTAAATTGCCGTTCGAGCGTTTTTTAAACCCTTTCCGTCCGAGTCCGCCAGATATTGATGCTGATTTTGCCGACGACCGTCGCGACGACATGATTAAGTATGTGACCGATAAATATGGGGTTGATAAGGTGGCGCAGATCATCACGTTTGGAACCATGGCCGCACGTGGCTCGATCCGCGATGTAGGCCGCGCTTTGGGGTATGCCTACTCATTTTGTGATCAGGTTTCCAAACTTATTCCGTTTGGTGCGCAAGGGTTTCAGATGACGATTGCTAAGGCACTTGACCTCGAACCAGATTTAAAAACGTTATACCAAAAAAATGCCCAAGCGCGCCGTTTGATAGATTTGGCGCAAAAAGTTGAAGGTTGTGCGCGACATACCTCGGTGCATGCGGCGGGCGTGGTTATTTCGCCCAAACCACTCACCGATTACACGCCCGTACAATTTGAAACCGGTGGTACCAAACTGACTACGCAGTACGAAATGCATGCGGTGGAAGCGGCAGGTGTTTTGAAGATGGATTTTTTGGGTATCCGCAACTTATCGATCTTGGGAAACGCGATCGAGATTATTGAAAAAACAACCGGACAAAAAATCGATATTTTTAAACTGCCGTGGGATGATAAAAAAACATACGAGATGCTTGCGCGCGGTGAAACGATCGGTGTATTTCAGCTTTCGAGTTCGGGCATGACGCGCTATCTCAAAGAGCTGCGGCCAACTAATCTGTTTGATATTATGGCGATGGTAGCACTTTTTCGCCCCGGCCCAATGGAATCGATTCCTGATTACATCAAGCGCGCCCACAACCCCGAGCTCGTTGAATATCTTGATCCACGCATGAAAGAGTATTTGGATCAGTCGCTTGGTTTAATCGTCTATCAAGACGACGTGCTTTTGACGGCTATCAATTTGGCGGGCTACAACTGGGAAGAAGCTGACAAATTCCGTAAAGCCATGGGTAAGAAAATTCCCGAAGAAATGGAAAAACAAAAAGAGAAATTTTATAAAGGCGCCAAAGAAATTGGCAAACTTTCACAAGAAATTATTGATACGCTCTGGAAACGCATTGAGCCGTTTGCGGCGTATGGTTTTAATAAAGCGCATGCGGCGAGTTACGCGGTGGTTGCGTATCAAACGGCATACTTGAAAGCCAATTTTCCGGTGCAATACATGACTGCAATCCTAATTGCAGAAAGCGGTGATATCGATAAAGTGCCACCGATTATTCATGAAGCTGAGCGTATCGGGGTGAAAGTTTTGCCACCAGATATTAATGAGAGTTTCAAAAGTTTTGCCATGATTCAGGATGGTGATGGTCAACAGACTGATGAGTCTACAGATGAGAAGACTTCGGACTTCGGACTTCGGACTCCAGACATCAAGGGCTACATTCGGTTTGGCCTCAACGGCATTAAAAATCTTGGTGAGCATATTGCGGATGTTATCTACCGTGAACGCAAAGAACACGGGCGCTATAAAGACCTGGAAGATTTTTTGCGCCGGGTAAAAGATAAAGATTTGAATAAAAAATCAGTCGAGAGTTTGACTAAGTGTGGTGCACTTGATGGTTTTGGGTATGACCGCGCGGTACTCTTGGCGAACATCGAAAATATTTTGGCGTTTGCGCGCCATGCTCAAGAAGAATCTTCTTCAAAACACCTGACGCTGTTTAGTGGCACGTCGATTGATATCGCACACAAACTCAAAATCGTTCCTGGTGCTGTTGCGAGCGAGCATGACATGATGACGTGGGAAAAAGAATTGCTTGGCTTGTATGTCACCTCGCATCCCTTTGCCGAATTTCAGAAATTGTTATCACGTCAGTTGACCATGGTGAAAGATGTCTCAGGGCAACCGCGCAACACCTGGATCGTTGTCGGCGGCGTGATCGACAGTACCAAGAAAAAAATTACGCGTTCGGGCAAACCGATGATGTTCGTGACGATTGCTGACACGACCGGTAGTCTTGAAATTTTGGTTTTTCCGAAAGTCTATGAACCGACCAAAGACGTGTGGGTGGAAGGAACGATGGCCTGCGTGATTGGTAAAACATCTGAGGACGAAGGCGATGATAAAATGTTTGTTGAAAAAGCATACACCCTGACCAAAGAAAATATTCACACGATTGCGGCGCAATTGGTGGGGTACGGTAGTGGCGGCGGAGGAGAGCGTACGACGCGAGCCACCGAATGGCAAATCCCGGCCGCAGAGATTGCTCCACCGGCACCAGAGCCAATTTTAGTTGAGGAATATGCTGATTATGTAGAAATCACGTTACCGCTACTCGTGATGCAGCAGAAAACAGAACAGCTTAAGTTGTTGTTTAATCAATTTGTTGGAGAAAAAATAGTGTATGTAAAATCGGGAACTTCTAAAATAAAAACACCGTTCAAAGTTATCGGTGGACATGATTTTGAACAAGCAGTTCGAGTGTTGTTGGAAGGGTAGGGTCGTTATCCGCCTATGGTGGTAATCATAATTTTTAGCATCGTTATCTTTTCTTAAAAGTATTGACTTTTTTTGTTTTTTTAGCTAACATCCCTCCCTAAAGGAGGAGTATATGAAAAAGATCAGACCTTTGATTTTGGGTGCGCTTGTAGCCTGTGGTGATGGTGGACTGCCAGTATCTGCGCCGTTGGACGCTGGTGATGGGGTTGAGAGCCCTGCGCCACCAAAATCGTCACGGCTCCATGATTCGTGCCTGGTTGGTGCGCCACTACCCGACGAGATTTTGGACCACGATGGTAGTCGGGTTACAGGGATAGTGGAGTGTGTGATGGGGGAGGTGACTGACCATAAGTCATTTGTCACGCCGACCATGCCAGGTACGCTTGAGGTGGTGAAAGCGCCGCCTGAGTACCTTCTACGTTATCAGTACAAGTATGTGCGTGTCACTACCCCAGGTAATTTTCCACTTACCTTGATATATTCGCTGAGACGGAACAGCAACGATACTGAGGTAATGTTGGCGGATGCTTGTTATCCGAACCAGTGGTGTCGGGTTCCAGGCAATGCACAGTATGTGCGGATAAAAGACTCGCCGCAGTCGCTTGCTATGGTTTTTGTAACCTTGGGCGAAGATGTGGTGGCCACAAAATATGGAGTGGGACACTACTTTATCGGATGGAGTAAAGAAGGTCAGCCATGCGCTGGAGGGGCTTTCGATTACTCCACGGGAACAGATTTTCCTAACGGTTGCGGTCTGTAACCGCTGTTGTAACGTGCGTGCCTGAAAACAGGCATGCTTTTTTTGTTCAATTTTTTGGTATCATGACGGTCTCGCCCAAGAATTTCGGTTTCGATCCGACGAGTATATTCCACCATGCTTTGACGCGCGCGCCGTATTCGCGCAGGTGCAGGTAGTTGATAGTTCGGTAATTTCTAAGATCTGCACTGACGCCCTGCGCGTCGATACCGAGACGGTCGGCGATGTACAGCGCGCGCGGCAGGTGGAAAGCCTGCGTCACGATGATCGTTGAAGTGACGCCGAAAATGTCGCGGGCGCGGTAGACGCTATCGTAGGTATCGAATCCGGCATAATCAAGCACGATGCTCGACGACGCGACGCCATTATCGATGAGGAATTGTTTGACCGGCGTGACTTCGTCGTACTCGGCCGTGCTGTTGTCGCCGCTGACGAGAATGACCGGTGCCTTGCCCGCCTTGTACAGATCAAGCGCGGTCTGCGCACGGTCGCGATACATATCGCTCAGACGGCCGTTTTTGTATACTGAGGCGCCGAGGACGAGGATGGTGTGGGCTGGTTGGATGTTTTTGAGTGTTCCAAGCCGGCGTGAGCCGATCCGTAAGACGTTAAAATTGATACTCGCGATACCAAAAATTACGACCAAAATACTGCTTGTAATAATGATGACGATTTTTTTGCGCATATTTTTTTGTCATCTGTACATGATATGCTCTACATTATAGAATAACTACGTACAGAGCAAGTCTAAGTATATATCAAACTTTGTGAATAATGTTATGGTAAGCATGGCGACCGTATCCCGATTTCTCCGGAAGTAACCTTTTGGTTTTTAAGATAATTTTAGTTCTGCGAACCAAGAGAGTGCTTCGTCGTTTTACTCCTCCCAATGACAGAATTTTGAACAAGCGTTATTATTTGTATTTTTTATGGAAAAAAATCCTCAATTTCTCAAAAAAAAATATGATTTGCATAACAGTCCTGAGGTAGAGACAGCAGCCCGACATACGGAAGAGCGAAACAAAATTCGGAATCAGCAGTTTATTGCGAGTGGACAAGAAGGCCCGCTGCGGACAGAAAAAATTTCTTCTCCCGAAGAACGTATCCAGACGTATATCTATGAAATTCTGCGGCCTGAAGACCCTGATTTTCCCGGCGAAGGCCTGCCTAAGTTTAAAAAGTATGTGCACGATAATTTTGTTATCAAACCAGAATCTATACCCGAATCAGTTTTTGTTTTAGAGCAGCGGATTGCCCGAGAGCGCGGACAAGTTATAGAAATAACTGACGAATTTAGAGAACAAAAAATTAACGAATTGATCGGTAACCAAAAACAAAGTCTTGATAAGTGGATCGATTATTTAGCGTCACCTGATGCCTTGTATCCAGACTGGTTTAAATATGTTGCTCTGCGCTCAATACTTGAGATGGGTAAGTTCAAAAAAGAACAAGATGCGAATGGGAAAGAACGGGGATTTTTTCAAAAACGTACCGCTGATACGGTTGCTGCTTTTCCTACGCTTAACCAGCGCGCGCTTGCCACTACGCTCGATACTCTTAACGCTCAGCTTACCGAACAAACTAAAGCTAAAAACGTGCGTCAAAAACTGACGAATCTGAGTACTAAATTAGAGCCAAAAGAATTCCAAGCCCTGGCTGCAACCGAAGATTTTAATAAAATTTATACTCAATTTCTTATCGAACTCCCAGAATACTCCACCGAAGGTTTGCAAGAAATACGCGGGAAATGGGTTAAATACAATCAAGGATCAGATCCAAAGCCGCTCGTTGATTCGCTTGAAGTTTATCCACTCGAATGGTGCACGGCCGGCTATGATACGGCTAAAACACAGCTCGAAGGCGGTGATTTTTACATCTATTATTCACGCGATAAAGATGGTGAGGACAAAATTCCTCGCGTAGCAATTCGTATGGAAGGTGATTCTATTGCCGAAGTGCGCGGTATAGCGCCTGGCCAGAATACTGATCCGTACATTACTCCCGTCATAGAACAAAAAATGGAGGAGTTCGGAAAAGAAGGGGAAAAATACAAAAAGAGAGCGAAAGATATGGAATGGTTGGCGGCAATTGAGAAAAAGATGACTAAAAATGAACCTTTAACGAAAGACGATCTTGTTTTTTTGTATGAATTTAATTGTCAGATTGAAGGGTTTGGATACGGAAGGGCTCCGCGTATTGATGAAATCATAAGACAACGTTCTCCAAAAAAAGACATGTTAATGCTTTTTGACTTATTACCTCAAGATGTAGTTTTTAACACGCATTTTTTGGATATTATTGAAGAAAAAGTCTATCGCGGAGAAAATATTACTAGAGATGAGTTGATTCGATTATATGAGATTAACGGGCCTGCTTTAGTTATTAATTCATCATACGGCCGCGATGGAAATTTTCTTACAACACATGAAAAATATGTTAGTGCTCCGTTCGGAGAGATAAGAAAATTGCGTGACAAAAAATTAGATGCCTCAATTTTGTTTGATTGTTCTCCTGATCAGATCGCAATAAGTAAAGATGAAATTAATGATCGTACTAAAATTTATATTGGACAATTATTTTCTGGTCTCTTTACACAGTTTGCTTTTCTTGAACATATCTATACTTCTTTTCCGGAGTCAGAAATATACCGGGATAATGTAAAAATTGGCAGCAAGGATGTGAAACAACTTGAAATAAATCTTATAAAATCAGGAGTCAAAATTTCTGAAAATGCAAAGTCAATAATGCAACACCCCGAATTTTCACCACAGAAAAAAGCAGAAGAAGCTGGCCTGATACGTCTTACGGTAGAAGACCTAGGTTTTTCCAAGGGAAGCACGATCGCTGAAATTTATAAAAAAGCCGAAGAGCTTGGCCTTGAGTTATGTCCCGCAGAAGTTGGCCCGCAGTACCGTTTGTCCTACGCTACCCAGCCCATGAACGAGTATCTGTATGTCGCTATGAAGACGATTTCTGACCCCGATGGTAATCCGAACGCCTTCTATCTCTATCGTGATGTTGACGGGTTGCAGCTGAAATGCAGTCGGGCGAAGCCGAATGATCAGCGGGGTCCCAGGATTCAGTTTGTCTTCCGTCTCCCCAAAAAATCTACTCCCGAAACTCCGCGTCCACTCGCCAATTCGGATCAACATCCAAGTCCGCCCACGGCATAGCATCGTGCTTCAAAAATGTGTAATAGCCAGCAACCGCGATCATCGCGCCGTTGTCCATGGAGTAACCGCCAACCGATGGTAAAAATAGTGTTCCGGGCAACTCACTTTGAATTATGGTGTTCAGCGTCTCACGTAGTTTGCGGTTAGCACTAACGCCACCGACGAGCAGAATACTTTTCGGTTTATATTCTCGAGCTGCTTTGATGGTTTTGCCGACGAGTGTGTCGACGATTGCCTGTTCAAAACTGGCACAAAAATCTTCGATCTCAATGTTGTTATTGCGAGCCGAGGAGTGAGGCGAAGCGATCTCTTCGGGTTCTGGTTTAAGTTTGCTAACAAATTCAGAAGTAATCCACTGAGATTGCTTCGTCACTCTCCCGATTTGATCGGGATCGCTCCTCGCAATGACATTGCTAGATAGTTTGTGGTCACGCAACCAGTAGAGCGCCGACGTTTTTAATCCAGAAAAACTAAAATCATAGCTTTTGTCGTGGAGCATGGGGCGAGGAAATGCTATGGCATCAGTCCTACCGTTTTCGGCCAGGCGTGAAATCTTTGGGCCGCCCGGGTAGGGGAGTTCTAATAGTTTTGCGACTTTATCAAAACATTCACCGGCAGCATCGTCGTTGGTGCGACCGATAATTTGATAATCGCCGTGGTCTTTAAGGAGTGCGAGTTCGGTATGGCCGCCGGAGACGACGAGGGCTAGGGCGGGGAAGGCGATGACGGACTTCAGACTTCGGCTTTCGGACTTCGGCCATGGATTGACTTCAGACTTCGGCTTTCGGACTTCGGCTGTGGACTGCTGAAGTCTGAAGTCCGATTGCTGAGGTCGAACTTCCACAGAATGGATATGTCCATCAATATGATTTACCGGCACGACCGGGATATTCCAGGCATACGAGAGGGTGCGGGCAGCTTCGACGCCGACAATAAGACCAGTGACGAGGCCGGGGCCGGCGGTGACGGCAATGAGGTCGGGTTTTTTGACTTTGTCATTCCGAGCGGAGCCGAGGAATCCCTTCGTTAGGGTGTCTGGAGAGTTTAAGGGATCCTTCGACTCCGCTCCGCTCCGCTCAGGATGACCGGTTAAAACGGTTTCGATGAGCGGGACGATGGCTTCGGCGTGGAGGCGGCCGGCAAGCTCGGGGACAACGCCGCCGTAGATTTTGTGTAAATCGATTTGCGAGGCAGTTTTTTCGGCTACTACAATACAGCCGTTTTCGGAGCAGTCAACGAGTGCGACTGAGGTGTCGTCGCAGGAAGTTTCGATGCCGAGAATGCGCATAGGAATGAAATTAAAAAACCGGGGACCGGCGCAGATTTGTGAACACATCAAGAGAAGAGGCGATGACCGTCTTTGTAGGTACGGTTGTCATGTTCGGGTTTCGGGACGAGGTTCTGGTTCCTGGCCGGGTTCGAACGGCCGCTCAGCGGCTCGAGAAGATCGGAAAAGAATTGCCGGAATTCAGGGGTGAACGGGTTGGTTTTGATTTCTTGGGCCACGTGATGCTCCTTCGGTGAATGGCGATCCGGTCGCCGGTTGCGTGTCAGGAGGCGGAATTGAACCGCCGTGCCGCGGACGCGGCATATGAATCCCGTGCTCCTTACGAAGCACTTCCTGGCTGTATGTTACGTATTTGAGTGTCCTGAGTGACAGAGGGGAGAGTCGAACTCCCGACCTTAGGGTTATGAATCCTACGCTCTTACCAACTGAGCTACTCTGCCAAATTGATATTTTGATGTCGGGCGGAATCGAACCGTCCGTCCCGAGTACTCGGGATATGAATCCTACGCTCTCACCACCATCGCTACTCTGCCTTGGTTGTTTTAATGTTTGGCGGAATCAAGCTGCTGTCCCGAGCCTTCGGGATAAGGATCTTACACTCTCATCATTATGATTGCCTCAACACTCATTATATCGTAATTCTGCCGTATGGTAACGATTTTTTTTGAGCTTGTCAATTGTTGAAAACAAAACGACCTCCCTACCCGATGGCTCGGGGAGAGAGGTCCTTTTTAGCGGTTTGCTAAGGGGATTTAGGCGGCGATGCTGGTGGGCATACGCCAGACCTTTGCCGCTAGACGCAGGACGCTCGAGCTGGAGTCCTTTTTAGCCTCCCACCCTGTCTGGAGAACCGGGAAGAGTCGACGGAACTCAGGGTAGAGGTCCATCAGTCCGTCGTGGGTGAGTGCTTCGCCACAGCGATCCATGAAGTGGATCCGCACGCCGCTTTCGTAGAGTTCTTGAAGCGTCGCGCGTACATCGCGGCCATCGCAGAAGTCGGGGTTGATCACTTTGGCGATAATATCGGCGCCGACCGCGATGTCAAAGTGCTTGAAGGTCATTCCTTTTGCACGTAGACGACGGGCTTTGTCGATGAACCGACCACCACCATTGACGATGAGCGCGGGAGCATAGCCGTCCACTTGAGCGACGCGTTCGAGAATCTCGTCAATCTCCACATCGCCTTTTTCGGGATTGGCGTTCTTCAGACTGAGCTCGAAAACACCCATTTTCTTTCGGTGTGTCTGCTCTTCGATGCGGGTGAGTGCTTCGTCGTGCGGCGGGGTGATGCCGTTCAATGAGGTAGGGAGCAGGCAGTGCTTATCAGGGTCGAAGGCTGTGCCGGATTCGACGGTACGGTTCGGCATGATCAGGATGCTGCCGCCTTCGCTCAGGAGTTCTTTTCTATGCTCATCGCTCAGTGTGATTTTGATCCGTTTGGGGACGATGACAATGCCGGCGTCCGTCATGACGAAGTTGTCGGACAACGTCCGCCCGATCAGTTCCTTCGGCAGGGGAATCTGTGGGATGCCGCAGCGCTCCAGGATGAAGTTGAAGCCGACAAGTGTCGTTAGGATGTCCTGTTCAACGCGGGTCATTTCCTTATGGCAGTTGATCGCGACGTTGTGTTTCTCAAGAATCTTTGTCCCGAGCTCTGCCGTCGCGAACACCGCGGTGGGTCGGTCAGGGCGTTGATCTTCGGTCTGGATCGAGCCGGTGATGGCGAAGGCGATGAGCCGAGGCACATCTGCCGTGCGATCTTGTTTCATGTATTCCCCGGCGGCACGGAGCCATGCACTCGTCGCGTGCCCCGAGGCCACAGATGCTTGTCCGTAGGCTTTGGGAGCGATATAGCGCAGCTCCCGCTTGGAGAATTCGCGGCCGTACGGCAGGTTTCCGCTGGCCAGGAAGCTCGAACTCCCGCCCTCGTTGATTTCGAAGATACTCGGGGCGACAAGAAAACCGACGCCGGTGTAACTGAGAACAAACAATCGGCGGCTCTTGTAGAGTTCGAGGACTTTTGTCTGGACTTTGTCGACCAGACCGGAGAACTTGCTGTCGAATTTCTTGAGACCATCGATTAGATCGCGCATTGGATGTTTTTCCTTGGTTTCGGGTGAGTTGGATAGAACAATCAGGGCTGTAAACAGCCTTTGTTTTCGTGACGTAGCACATCACGATAACAAAGACTGTTTTAGACACTGAACTGATAAGTATAGTACGATTTATGCTGTATGTCAATGGTTTTTTGAAGGTATTTTTTGGCTAAGAATACGATGTTTTTATTACTTAGTATTTTATCCACACTAACTAACCTTGTCAAGCTTGATTTTTAATCGTTTTTGTGTTTTAATGCACAGTCTTGCCACTGTATAAGGGCGTGGAAGACGCCCGTTCTTTTACTCACAAAATCACGTAGTATTCAAAGGAGAAGTACATGTCGCTTCCAACCAACCG
>JBPOHP010000164.1:0-1741 GCA_052035445.1 Candidatus Magasanikiibacteriota bacterium | reverse complement strand
ACGTAGGTATCGTCGGTCAAAATACGAGGGATTTCCGCCATCGTGCCAGGCATATCAAAGTCAGCCATGAGCGTCAACATAACGTTACGCATGGTGTGTTCAAACATTGGGCCGATCATGGAGGGATCGGTCACCATCTTATAGAAGATGGAAATCATTTCTTGAGTAGCGAAATCTTTCTGTTCCTCGGTTTTTACTTCGAGCATGTTCAAGCCGATCGGACGCTCGATGTCGGCCGGGTTAAAATAAATTACATCGTCAGCGCGTTCTTTAGGGACGTGTTGTAAGACGTATTCCACAAAGTCGCCGTGTGGATCGATAATACATACACCTTCACCGTTTTGCACGTCCTGAACAGCCAGATTTTGGATAAAAACAGATTTACCACTACCCGACTTTCCTATCGTATATAAATGGCGTCGACGATCCGCTGGTTTCATGCGTACGATTGTTTCTTCGCCACGGTACACTGAACGACCAAGAATAATGCCCTCTTTAGGCATATTGCTTGGTGGAGGTGCTTTACGAGCTCCAAGCCAATTGACGTGAGGTGTTTCGGTAGAAGAAGTTGGAAGATGCCATAGGCTGGCCATTTCCGTAGTATTGAGCACCATGGTGTGCGAATCATGCATTGTTCGGTATATTGAATCCTGGATAAGTCGAGTGGGTTTTTTGGGGATGGCTGCTGCTAAAGTGTTTCCATATCGATAAACGTTATATTGGCTATAGGCATTGATAATATTTTCCAGATTAAGCTGTGCTTGCTCTTTGGAATTAGAAGAACTTACAAGACGAACCGTTAATTCAAGCCCACCATGACTCATTTTTTCTTCCATGTTTTTTACCATTTCTTCTTCCATTTGAGACATACGATAAGGCTCTTCACCTTCTTTTTTCTTACTGGTCCCGGCAGATGCTTTTAGGGTAGAACCGATACCGCTATACCATTTTTTATCCATGACGCTTTCAAATTTTTTGCCGGCGCGAATAGAGCGGATCATTTCGACTCCCTGTTTTCGCCAACTTGCCGAAGCTGGCCTGATGATATATTGGATTATAGCACCTTCATTATCAGAAATTTTACTCAGTGGATTAAGTAGTGCTACAAGAGGATCGCTCTCCATTTTTTGATAGTTTTTAATAGGGAAAGCAGATTGATATTTTAGCCATAAGTAAGCTCCTACCACAACACTGTCTGGTCGAAAAATATTATAATCAGTTTCTTCGGTTATTTCGGCATGGGGATATTGGGCGTGAATTTGTTGTTCGATGAAGTCGCGAATTTTTTGTGGGACTGCAACATAAAATGAGATTTTGTTTTCGCGAACCACGATTTCGAATGACGTGTGGTCGTTGCGACCATAAAACCAGGTGCTGAGACCTTTTTCTGGATGAAGACCGGCAATTGCAGAAAATATAGTTTCAGCGACCGCAATTTGTTCGCGAATCTGGTTAATATTTTCTTCATTAGCCGAGCCAGAATCTGATCGTTTTTCTTTAGGAACTCGAACTAACAAGACGGTTCGGTTGAATGCTTTATCGCTGCGACTGTTGGCAAGCGTCATTGCTCGAACGATATAGATTCCAGCAATAAGCGCTAATATTCCGATAATTCCGCCAAGTACCGGTAAAAACATTTTGTAATTAGTGGTAATCGTTGCCAGGATGGCCCCCGTATCTCCTGTCAGGAACTGGTTGATGATATCCATAATAAACAAAAGAAATAAGACTACTCTAGTAT
>JBPOHP010000079.1:0-6645 GCA_052035445.1 Candidatus Magasanikiibacteriota bacterium | reverse complement strand
TATGCACTACCTGAGCATTTCAACCGTATTTTTTACGGTGCTTGGCTACCCCATGAGCTATATCGAGTTTTTCGGCACGTTGTTTAACATCTGGTGTGTGTATTTGACCGCCAAAGGCAAAGTGCTCAGTTGGCCAGTAGGAATGGTTGGGATCGTGCTCTATTTTTTCCTCTTCTATCAAATAAGGTTGTACTCTGATTTGCTCGAACAAGTGTATTTTTTTGTGATGAGCATCTATGGCTGGTGGCTCTGGACTCATCCCAAAACCGCTGAAGGCAGCGTACCGGGCGAACTGGCCGTAAGCGCCAACACTTCGCGAAACTTGGCCTGGTATGGTGTGGTGACCGCGGTACTCAGTGTGGTGCTCGGGTTCATCATGGCCCGTATTCACCTCTTGTTACCAACACTGTTTCCTGACCCTGCATCGTACCCCTACCTCGATGCACTGACTACGGTCATGAGTTTTATGGCGACGGTACTCATGGCCAAGAAAAAAGTAGCCTGTTGGTATCTCTGGATCTTGGTTGATGTGATCGGTATTTGGCTGTACTACGCTAAAGGAGTGAAGTTCGTTGCGCTCGAGTACGTTCTTTTCTTAGTACTGGCTATCCAAGGCTATCGTTCGTGGAAAAAACAGCTACAAAACCAAGCAATAGTTTAAAACACATACGTGTGGAGGGTTTCCCGATGCTCGAAGAAAAAAAGATTGGTAGCGGCCTGGTGTTTGGCAAGTTCATGCCACTGCATCATGGCCATGTGCTCCTACTCAGGTTTGCTGAGGTATCGTGCCACCGACTCACCATTGTGGTGTGCTCGCTGGCAAACGAGCCGATTCCCGGTCATGTTCGGTTTCAATGGGTCAAAAAAATGTTCCCGGCAGCGAACGTGATTCACCATGCGGCTGAGTTGGCGCAAGAGCCAACAACCGATAATCCTGGTTTTTGGCAGCAGTGGAAAGAGAGTCTGGAAAAGCATTGCCCGGGCGAAGAGTTTGAAGCACTGTTCGGCTCTGAAGACTATGGTTGGAATATGGCCGAAGTTATGGGTATTCGGTATGTGCCGGTTAACCGAACACGGAGTCTAGTGCCGGTTTCTGGTACTGCCATCCGCTTGCATCCGCTCCAAAACTGGCGCTATTTGCCACACGTTGTCCGCAGTTATTTTGTGCGGCGGGTGGCAATTGTTGGCCCAGAATCAAGCGGCAAGTCAACGCTTACCCAGATGCTCGCTGAGCGGTTCAACACGGTACATGCCGACGAATATGCCCGTCGTTTGCTCGAAGAGTATCGGCAGCATCAGTCCTATAGAGCGGGCGAAGTACGTCCGAACGACATTGCAACCATTGCTCGAGGGCAAATCGCCACCGAAGACGCCCTGTCTGAACAGGCAAACCAAGTATTGTTTACCGATACCGAGCTCCAAACAACCGTTTTTTGGTCAAACTACTATTTCAAATCGTGCCCAACCTGGGTCGAAAAGGAGGCGCTTGCTCGTTCGTACGATCTCTACTTGGTGCTTTCTCCTACCATGCCGTGGGTCGCTGACGAATTGCGCCCCATGCCTGATCAGGCTGAGCGCCAAGCGTTTTTTGACTGGTGGTGCCAGCGACTCACTGAGCAGCGAAAGCGTTTTGTGGTGATAGGGGAGGGAACCTGGGAAAAGCGTTTCGCGGCGGCAGTACGCGCGGTTGAACAACGTATGGCCTAGTCGTCTGGTTGCACAACAGTCGCGCCCGGGTTACAGCCCGGGTTTTTGTTTGAAAAAGCAGTTCCGTATGGTATTATTGGGGAAGAAAGAGGGTTCTCATATAGGTGATGCTTGACGTAATGTATGCATAAAAAAATTCTTGATCGGCGCGATCTGATTAACCGGGCAGCCGTGGCTACCATTTTTATCTACTTCGGATTTCTTAAAATAATTCAACTAAGTCCGGCCGAAGAACTGGTAACAAAATTGCAATCCGTGACATTGCCGTTTCTTTCGAGTTCGGCTTTTGTTATTTTTTTAGGATTAGTCGAAATGCTGGTGGGAAGCCTATTTTTAGTGAGAAAAATCACCGTCGGTGCCTC
Source organism: Candidatus Magasanikiibacteriota bacterium (assembly GCA_052035445.1). Taxonomy (GTDB): domain Bacteria; phylum Patescibacteriota; class Patescibacteriia; order Magasanikbacterales; family GWA2-37-8; genus CAZQUL01. The sequence continues at coordinate 4,576 of JBPOHP010000079.1, read as the reverse complement.
TATTATTTTCGCGTTCCACATGGCAACCACCTTTTTACCATTTATCTTTTTGCCTGATGTAACCTGGTTTATGCCAGGAGTTCCGACGTTAACGGGACAGTATATTCTCAAAAATATTGCCCTCATCGCGCTCGTCTATACTATTTTTACTGATTACCATCTTCGTTTTATAGAAGAGCATGATCCGTTTAATCCGGTTGTATGAAGATGAAGACGTTTTCTCTTTCGCAAAATACCAGCTTTTTAACCATCGCCGCCGTGCTGCAAAAAATCATTTCGGCGCTCTTTTTTTTCTTAGTAAGTTGGATAGTGGGAACCGAGCAAACTGCCGCTTATTTTAATGTCTTTGCGGCTATTGCGGTCTTTACGGTGGTGGCGGATTTTGGGATGAATAATGTGCTCACGCGAGAAGCAGCACGTGAAAACGCGGAACGAGCCCCAATTCTTTTTAGTCAAGCCCTCTTTATTAAATTATTGTTTGGTCTTGTAGCGCTCGTCTCCCTCGGAATCTCCAAAATTCTGCTTGATTACCCAGGTGGAGCGTATGGTTTAACGGTCGTTGCGGGTATCACGCTCTGGTTTGATAGTGTGCGGTCGCTCATGTACGCTTATCTGCGTGCTCATAAAAATGTTCGGTTTGAGGCGGTGGGTTTAGTGGGGGCACAATGTGCAATTACGGTCGTTGGCATACTCATGCTCGTTCTAAAGTTTCCACTCATCGTCTTGGTGAGCGTATTTATGGTAGTTAGTTTTTTTCAAACACTGTATGCTATGTACTGCGTTAAGCAGTATGGTGGGGCAGTGTGCGTTCCGCGCTACGATGCTCGTTTGGCACGTCATATGCTTCGCGAAGCGCTCCCGTTTGCTGTGGCCGGGATTATTGCTCAGGTGTATGCCTACCAAGATGCTTTTATCATTCATCGTTATTTGCCCCCTACCGACGGTGGGGATTGGGCGCGCGCCTATAAAATTGTTTTTGCTTTTCAATTTATTCCTATCTCGCTTGGGGCCAGTATGTACCCGGTGATTAGTGCGGCGGCTGGACGTGATATGGGGCGCATAGTGTGGATTATTAAAAGGTCGTACGAGTATCTGCTCTTGATTTCATTACCGATAATGGCTGGTATAACCATTGTTGCCGAACCGCTACTTAGCCGCTACGCTCCTTCGTTTGTGGCGTCATTTCCGGTATTGCGCATACTGGTTTGGAGCCTCGGCTTTGGGTTTTTGTGGTTTACTCATGGCGCGATCCTCAACGGAAATCGTCGTCAAAATATACAGACATTTTTTGTTGCTTGCGCCTGTGCATCGAGCATACTCATTAATGTCTTTTTTGTGCCTCGATATGGTATTCAGGCTGCTGGGGTGGCGGCGGTTCTGAGCAATCTACTCCTTTGGATTCTTGGTTATGGTGCAATTAGTCGTTTTGTCACCATGCCTCACCGCGCTCTTTTGTGTCAAACCATGCGCATTGCAGCGGCAACGGCCACCATGGCAGGCGGGGTGATGGTCGCTCAGCTCATTCAGGTGCCGCCACTTTTTCTTATACCCCTAGGTGTGATAGTCTACGGTATAGGACTGGTTGTTTTTAAAGCGTTGAGTGCGGACATGCTGCTCGTGTTCCGAAAAAAACTAGCAGGTCGTTTTTCGTCTTCAAATTCTGTAGTATGAAAAAAATTCTGATTATCACGCTCGAATATCCACCGCAGATAGGGGGTGTTGCTTCCTATGTAACTAATTTTGCAGAGTACTATAAAGGATCAGATTTTATTGTTTATGCTCCTCAGATATCGGATCATGATGAATCGTACGATGCGGCTCGGCCATGGAAAGTGGTAAGAAAAAAACAGCTCTACGCATGGTGGTGGCCACGTTGGTTAAAAATGATTTTTCAATGCTATTCGCTTGTTAAACGCGAAAAAATTACTGATCTCCACATCCATCATGTTTTGCCAGCCGGGTACATTGGTTGGTTGTTTAAACGTTTTTTGGGTCTTCGTTACACTATTTTTTTCCATGGTTCTGATGCTGTTCAAGGGCAAAAACCTGAGAAAATAAATCAGCTGAAGGCTGTACTCCGCGAGGCTGACCAGATTGTTGTTAATAGCGTATATTTGCAAAATATTATTGCCGGCATTGCGCCTCGTGCTCCAAAAGCCGTTGTTGTTCACCCATGTCCGAGTGATGTTTTTATTTCTTTAACCCCTGACGCGCTCGAAATTGAGCGTGTTCGAGATCGTCTCGCGCTTCAGTCTAAAAAAGTAATGCTTTCAGTGGGTAGGCTTGTTGATGGAAAAGGTCATCGACAGTTGCTGGAAATTTTTCCGCGACTTTTAGCGCGTTTTCCAAATTTAATTTGGATTATTGTTGGTACCGGACCACTCGAACAAGCAATAGTACAAAGAGCACGCGAGTTGCAGGTAGCTTCTGCGCTACGGTTTATTGGTGCGGTGCCTGCGGAGCGGCTGCGTCTTTTTTATGCAATAGCTGATATTTTTGTATTATTAACCCATAAGACAGCTCAAAGTACCGAAGCGTGGGGGACTGTTTTTTTGGAAGCAGCAGCTTCTGGGTTAGTGGTTGTTGCTGGGTCTGGTGGGGGGGTTGATGAAGCGGTTTTACACAAAAAAACCGGTTTAGTAGTCGATACTGATCATCCTCATGAAGTGATAGATAGTATCCTTACTCTACTCGAGCGTCCGGAATATGCTGCCGAACTTGGCAGTGCAGGGAGAGAGCGAGTTTTGTCCCAATTTTTGTGGTCAGAACAACTCTCTAAAATTTTGTAATCTGCTATGGAAAAACCTTTGATTAGTGTTATTATTCCGGTTTTCAATCACGCTGCAGCACTACAAACATCTCTTAAGACTCTCGTGCAACAAACCTATCGTCCGTTTGAAGTAATCATTGTTAATGATGGGAGTACCGATGGCTTTGAATACTACCAAAGTTCGTATGAGCAAATTTTGAGTGACGCAGGTATTTTGTATCACATCCTTAATCAAAAAAATAATGGTGCTGCGGCAGCGCGCAATCGTGGTTTAGCTAATAGTGCCGGCGAGTATATTATTTGTTGGGATGCCGATACGATCGCTCAGTCGATAATGCTAGATCGTTTGTACCAAAACCTTATAGCGCACCCTGATGCTTCGTTTTGCTACTGCCAGTTTTATTTTGGTTTCAAAAAAATAAAAAGCTCTTCGTTTGATCCGGTCAAACTTCGTCAGGTAAATTATATTGATACCACAACGCTTGTGCGGCGAGATCATATGGTGCCTTTTGATGCAACACTCAAACGATTTCAGGATTGGGATGTGTGGCTTACGATGATAGAACAGGGGCGTCGTGGTGTTTTTTTGGAAGAACCCCTGTTTAAAAAAATGGTACGTGGCAGAAAAGGTTATAGTTCTTGGTTTCCATCTTTTTTATTCAAAATTCCTTGGAAGATAGATCGCGTGCGGAAATATGAACTGGCACGTGATATTGTCAAAAGAAAACATGATCTTACGTAACCGTGTTTATGCGTCGAGTTCGAAATTATGCTGATACGACTGCTGCACCATTTGGCCGCTCTCGCGCTAACGATGGTGTGCACCATAAGCAGTCTTTACGAGTCATCGCTTTGATCATGATGCTGTTTTTTTTGTTAATAACTGTCCGGTTGGCAATTTTACAGATTGTCGAACATACAGCGTATACTCTCAGGGCTTCGTCAGCTCATGAGCAGTACAAAAAAATTCACCCCGAGCGAGGTAGAATTTTTTTTCAAGACTCGCGTACGGGAGAAGTTTTTCCGGCGGCGGTAAATCGCGAATATTATAAAATTTTTGCTGTGCCAGCACGTATTCCGCCTCGCGAGCTCGCTTCTACAACTGAAAGTATTATTACCCTTCTTGGTATTACTGATGATTCTGAAAAACAGACAATACGCATGCGCATGGCAAAAATAAACAGCTTCCATCAAGTAATTGCCAATAAAGTGCGCGAGGAAATCGCTCGTACGGTTAGCGATCAAAAAATGATTGGTATTGAAGTGGTTCCTGAAGAGTTTCGTTTTTATCCAGAAGGACGGTTGGCGGCAACTGTTATTGGTTTTAGTTCCCAGAATGATGATGGTATTAATACTGGAAAATACGGTATTGAAGGATATTGGGATCGAGAACTCTCTGGCAAACTCGGTCTTATTTCGGGTGAGAAGAGTGCTGGAGGAAACTGGATCACACTTGCTGGACGAACAGTTATCCCCGCAGAAGAGGGGGTAGATGTGGTTTTGACCATTGATCGTACGCTTCAATTTGAAATTTGCCAAAAATTAGAAGAGAAGATGCAAGAGTACCGGGCAGAAAATGCGAGCTTGGTTGTGTTGAATCCAAAGAATGGTGCTATTCTTACCATGTGTAGTTATCCTGATTTCAATCCGAATGAGTTTAATAAAGTTTCGAGCACTGCTCAGTTTAATAACACTGCCATTTTTACTCCATATGAACCAGGCTCAGTTTTCAAAGCAATCACTATGGCCACGGCATTAGACCTCAATCTCGTAACCCCTTCTACCACGTTTGTTGACCCTTGTGTT